>JARGFM010000024.1 GCA_029210725.1 Bacteroidales bacterium
CTTCCCAAGGAACCGGACCTGCAGAATGCTGCATAACTGAAAATGGAAAAGATAAATGACTGAAATACTAACACATAGCATATGAAGTCAAACCGTAATTGGTTGAAATCATGTGCTTAAAGAATAAGTGCGAAACTTTAATAAGTTACATATGCAAGGGCATCTACATCATGGGTCAGAAACAGTTCAAAACTTCTTTCAACCCTCCTTCCCTGGTATCCCATACGCCTCATCAAATTCCACAGCATCTCCACATATTCATTTACCACCGGTCTATGCAGAAAACCATATTGGAACGCAATGCTATCCTCCCCTTTAAACCTAGCATGCTCATCCCTCCTTTCATGAACGTATTCTTCCCAACGGGTCAGCATAAAAAAGGCCGATGCAAAAATGTCGATCCCAACGATGATCGTATTTTCCGTCTCGACAATCTCGTCATTCCCATAGATTACAGGAATATCCTTTTCGGTGGTAAAAACATTGCTAGCAAACCCAATTCTCTCCGGAAGTGCTTCTCTTACCTGGTAGGATAAAGGGGCAGGATAGCTGGAAAAAAAGCTGTCCTTGATCGCCAATTCATTCTCATGGATTTGAACAACATAATCCCGGACGGCTTCATTGATATGAAGGGAATATGATAACCCCAGATAGCCAGTGAATATAGCATCAATAATGTACTCTCTTTCAGGTACATTGTTATTTGGAATCTGAATATTAATCATGAAACGGTTCCAGGAATTATTTCCCCTTTCCCCAGCTATTGAACTATAAAACGGAGAGGCTTATTAAAGGTTTTTTGTACCCGTTGATTTACAAACCAGAGAACATATACACCGGGCGACAAAAAGGCCTGAAAAGTCATCAATTTGGTCTTTTCTCCCTCATTAATGGTATTACTGCTATCGTGGATTCTTCCGTCCATTCCCATGACATTGATATTGCTTGATTCTTCCAAAGCTTTTTCTAATTCAAGTGTAAATTCTCCAGAATTTGGATTCGGATAAATCTCGAAATCATTATACGTTGTGTCAGGTGGGTCAGGCGGATCAGAAGCATTAATGGAAATCTCTATCACATTTGAAAATGTTGACATCCCACTCCTGTCAACTGCCTCTGACCTGAGGCTATGATCGCCTGTAACATCGCTATCCCAGACAAATTTCCATACAGATTGAGAAATCATCTCACCATTGCCCAAAAATAACTCTCCATCAAGATAAAAGCTCACAGAATTCACAAAACCACTTTCATCGGCTGTTTCAGCCTGCATTACTATCTGGTCACCTTCCTCATACTCACTTCCATTCACCGGTGCAATGAGGCTGATTGACACTGATCCAAGCTCATGAGCACCGAGATCACGTGCAGAACCACTGTAGAGTAGACCCACATCAATGCCACGGTCAATTAAGTCTGAGCCCGTCACAGGTCTCATAAAAGTAATATCGGGCAACGAACCATTTGGTTTTCTGGGTCTCAAAAGCTGATCCATATCAAGACTCTCAAAATCCCCCTCTGTTACATTGTAATCGGGATTATCTGCGGATCGATGATAGGGCCCCTGGATCCATGTATTATGATCCTGGGTGATATATAAGGGATATTCGTAATTACAAGCACTAAACGCACACTGGTAATCGCTACGTTGAGCGAATATAATATTATTCCTATACACATCATGAGCAGGATCAACTCCACAATCGAAATAATTGGGGCCTGCTCCAAATCCCTGACCGTCCCCATAGGAACTATTATTGAAATAATACATCCTGGGGCCATAATCTTCACTATAAAGATTCAGCTCTGCAAAACCCGTCGCCCTGTTGCGAGCAGAGATGCAGTTCCTCGTCCATCTCTTACCATCGGTTAATACCCGGCTATAGGAGAATTTAAAACCCGTACCATCTCCAGAATATTCCCCGTAATTCCCATTATTAAAGGTCCAGCAACTATCTATCTGAATTTGTTTGGTGCTCCCGATATCATATCCGTCATCTGACACATTCCATACCCTGCAACCTCTGAGAACTGTCAGGTAGGTAGTATCATTCTCATCACCCCTGCTGGATGCCATTATGCCATCTCCATCACCACCAGGCCAGGAAACATCCAGACTATCACAGCAATTATATACATCGCAATTTATGAAATATACCGTATCGTATTCCCTCGCCCACATGCCGGCCCCGCCAACATTGTGTACGGTCATTTGTTCAAAATGAACCGTACCCAGTCGTCCTCCGCTCACCCCCACGCAGTTATGGGATGGATCCAACATTCTGACATTCCTAACCGTAAGGCCCTTAAATTTAATATAGGTGGCATTGGCTATTCCAATTCCATTGTTCCCGGTCCCTGGCTCGCTAGCATAGGTACAATCCAGTATGGGATAATTGCCTTCTGCAAAGTCGGGAGGATAGGCGAAAAAACAAATGGGATTCTCTGGCGTTCCATTATTCCCATATCCCAGATCCGGATCAATTCGTGTAACAGCATATCCCACAGAGGATTTGGTTGGAGGGTACCATGTACCGCCTCTGAAATATACCGTATCCCCGGCCCTTGCTATATTAAAGGCTCTTTGCCAGGTTGCCCAGGGCCTGGCTATATCTGTCCCGAGATTAAGATCACTTGCATAGGAACCATAAACATCATCATAAGCCGGATCCTGCACGTAAAAAACATCCTGTCCTGACAAATAAACGCTTAGGGAAATACAATATATGATAAAGACGTGTTTCATATTGACTCTAAAGATAATCCTTTACTCTAACACCTTCTGAAAATGGTCCTCCAGATTATAAGCAGGTCTCCAAAAAAGTTCATACTATGATAGTAATCCAGGTTGATTCTAACTTTATCCGGCCAAATCACCTCTTCATTGTATTTTATCGGATCCTCCACTTTTGAAAGCAGTTCCTCCTCATTCGCATACTTCAAAGATGCCGGCCCTGTTATTCCAGGTCTTAGTTCCAGGATTAATAACTCTTCCCCGGAGAGCATTTTTGCATACCAGGGCATATCAGGTCTGGGCCCGACAAGGCTCATATCACCTTTGAGAACATTCCACAATTCAGGTAGTTCATCAAGCTTAAATTTTCTAAGTATTCCACCCAATTTAGTTATCCTGCTTTCTCCTTTAATTGAAACTGTACTTCCTCTATGTTCAAGAAACATCGAACGGAATTTAACCAAGGTAAATTCCTTCCCCCATCTGCCAGCTCTCTGCTGGCGGAAGAAGACAGGGCCTGGCATCCTGATCTTAATCAGGACAGCAATCACTGCAAATAAAGGTGAAAGTATCAATAAACCCGATATGGAAACCACGATATCAAACAACCTTTTCAAGACTTAATCTTATTAATCACTAATTCTTAACGAATTCAACCAATAAAAAGTTGTTCTGGAGATGCTTTAAAATTATTATATGCTGGTTTTTTGAATGAGCCTGTATTACCAACGCATTATCCCGTGAAATGGTGGACATACAGCGGAATCCCATTCTCCATGCAGTCTCATACATGATCTGATTCATGGCCACCCCAATCCCCTTTCCCCTATACTCCTTGTCAATCAGGCGGCCGACAAAACACTTCTTATTTATGAAAAAGCGTAGAAAAAAATAACCGATGAGAAAATCCTCATCAAACACCCCCATCATCACAAAGGATTTCTTCCTGAATTGTTTGCCTATTGCATCCATATCAAAAGCATGCGGATTAAAATATTCCAGGTCGGCATGCGTTTGTTTCTTCACCAGTTCATATAACGATCTGGCATCTGGCAGGTTTAATCTCCTGAAAAAATAAGGCGATAGCAAGGCTTCTCCAATAACTTCCGCTACTTTCTGATCCATGCGCCCTTTGAAAATAAGGGTAAAAAACACATTATTTCCCCATTCAATTAAGTTCCACAAAAAGCCTAGATGATGCTTAATATAAATCAGGATTTTCTCCATACTTAAACCCTGCTTAACTCATTTTTCAGGCCCTGTTTCACCGGTAGCTGCCAAAGTAATTTACACCAATTATGATTGCCTTCGATCAATTGGGGTCCCCCTTTCGTTATAGCGATATCCCATCCTACCGATTTATTTTCTGAAGAGAACAAGGCAGCATCTTCAGCCAGTTTCATCACCTCACTCCAGAAGGGAATTTGGAATCCTTCAATCGCTATTCCGGTGACCGGGTGAATTGCCGTGTCATCTTTGGTAATATCACTATAGACACCGGGGCCACATACAATTCCTGAGCTTAGATCGACAGGGGCAGCCAGGTTGCCTGCTCCCATATTGTCAACCGTTGAATTTACAGAAATCCGGAGCCGGGCTCCCAGAAAACTGACACTCCCGTCATGTACCTGAGTGAAGATCCTTACGGTATTCAGGCCGGAAGGAGATAACTTCATTATAGAAGGGTGTTGTACCACATACTCTTCAAGCAGATCATAATCCTTCTTGGACATATAGTTAATTAGGGAGTCAGCAGTATACCCGGAAACGGAAATAACTTCCACTTCCGCACCAACCTGTCCGCGTGAATTCTTTAATACCAGACGTGCAGCAGGATCACTGAAAACTGTCTCCATGGCTTTAACATTTTCCTTCAACTCCTTCAGGCTATAATACCTACGATTAACAAATTTCCCGAAATGATCCAAAAACTGTATCTTATTTTCGAGTAATTCTCTGCTCTTTTTAGGATTCATTGCAAGCTGGTACTCATACAGATATCCTGTTCCCGCCCATGTTTTCCGGTCAGACTTTTCCAGTTCAAAAAATCGAAAATAGAAATAATCCAGTATAGATATGTTATATCTGAAAACTGCACAAACTGCATCCGCGAAAACTCTGCATCCTGGTTTTGCAGTCTTATCAGTAGCATAACGAACAAACTTCCAGAGCTTTTTATAATCCGTCTGCTTAAAATAATATAACAGATATATGACCCTTCTCATCTATTAATAGTATTCCACATTTCTATAACAATTATCTAGTTCATCAATTTCTTTCTGATCCGGCCAGAAAGGTCCAAATACCGATTCGACTTCAACAAGAGCAGGACTGAATGCATTCCATTCTAAGAGCTTAGGTTCACCTGTCTCTGTAACACATACATCCCATCCAATAATCCTGAGATAAGGGCATTGAAGATGTGCAAACTTACATTTTTCCAGGATCTTATCAAATACGGGAATCTTCAAATCCCTATAGGCAAATCCTGTGTTTTTGTGCCTACCATCATCGGGAAGTAACAACTTACCAACGTATGCAACTTCAGAAGGTACCCCCTCAGGACTGAAGTAAACAAATTGTCCACCAGATGTAAGATTGTCAACCTTTGAACCATCGCTACCAAACCTCAATGCTACGAACTTTACACTGACATTGCCCTCATGCCCTAAAAATGTCGTTACCCTAAAGGTATTTACACTATCCGGGTAAAGTTCATTAAGTGCCTTATATTGCTTAATAATTGGTTGAATTACATAATTCCGATCCTTTCTTAACAGCTCAGCACTGAATTCGTTGGAATGAACAAACTGAATCTGTTTTCCTCCCCTACCGGCTTCTTGTTTGATTACTATGAGCCCATTATATTCAGACATGATACTTTTGACCTCTTCGGTACCCAATTTCTGCATATCCGGACCGAAAAACATACCTGATACGTAAGTAACTAGCGGGATAACTGCAAAATCTTCAAAAAGCCTGTGATCCATAGTTTTCACATCGCTAAGTCTTCTGTAAATAGCGGGATTCGCTTTGGGTAAAAGGATATAACGATAATAATCAAATGGTAACCAACCTTCAACAAATTTGCCCCTGATTTCCGTGTAGAAGGCCAGATAGGGCCAGTAAGCTGAACTGCCAAATCGCTGCTTGGCGTAACTTTTAATCTGCTTCTTGATCTCCCGGTTAACAACTCGAAATCCTTTAATTCGAATAAGCTGCCTACGATTAACTCGTGCTATATATCTGGAGCGAACTAATAGCAGCCTAATGGTAAAAACTTGCCATTTACGCTTAAGTTTGAACAATCTGTTCTCTATTCTCACTTTCATGACTTATCCTGATAGAGTTTATATGATCTATTTGGAAGCTATCTCCAATTCCGGTCAATATACGCCAATTCCGGTTATAATACCCCTTTAGTTTCTTATCCAATTTCCTGCCAAAGGAATTTGCTTTCAAAAGCTTGTATAATATTCTGCCTCGCAAAGGGATCCGGTAACCCATACCCTTCTGCATAACCTGAGTACATGGTGTGCAAATCCCACAGGGTTCTCCCTTTAATGGATGGACACAAAACCAGGTTTTGGAAACAATATCACTAAATCCAAGCTTATTGTAGGATTCCAGGGTTTCCAATTTTGTCATATTATTGAGTGGTAAAGGAAACCGAAAATAACCATATAAATCCTGCAAAAACTTTTCTGACTTATCCCTGTTTAGTTCCCGATAGGCAATATAAGTTCCTCCTTGAACGGGCACCGATACTTCTGCAAACTCACTGTATTTTAAGAAAAGATATCCTAGTTTTCCCACCGGATTATGCTCGATTCCGATCTCAAGACTAAGATTGTATTGTTTAGCGTATCTTGACAACAACTCGTACTGGCGGCCAATTGGAATTTCTTCACATATTTTTTTATACGCAAAGCTAATATCTTCGTCTGCATAATTTCCTCCTGGTTAAAAACTATTATAGGAAGAAAACGGCACTTTGTTGATTCCCGTTCCTCAAGATGTTCTCTTATGGCCTTAATTGCCTGCAGCTCATTGGGAACAGATTTCTTTCTGGCCTTCATATAGTAGGGCTGTATTTCTACCTCCAGAAGTGACAACTCACAAATCCTATATGTTGAATCGAATCCTCCGGTCCAGAGTATATCAACTCTATGCATGATATAAAGAATGATTATAAAAAAATGAAAATGAAACCAAAAGTCGCAACTGCTAATACCTATGCTCAGATTTCATTATATAAGTAATTCATAATGATTCATTTACTCTATCTCCAATACCTGTTATAATACTTTTTAAGTTTCTTATCCATTTTTCTTCCTAAGGAATTTGCTTTCAACAATCTGTACAAAAGCCTTCCAGTTTGTGGTATCCGATGAGCTATTCCGGTCTCCATAACCTGGGTACATGGCGTACAAATCCCGCATGGCTTTTTGAAGATCGGATGGGCACAAAACCATGTCATAGGGATAAGCTCTTCAAAACCAAGTTTTTTATATGCTTCTATAACCTGAAGTTTGGTCAATTGAAAGAGTGGAAGTGGGAATCGAAAGTTTCCATATAGATCACACAAAAACTTCTCAGATTTTACTTTGTCCAAGGCTTGATATTTAATGAATCCTCCCCCTTTAATTGGCTTGGAGACTCCCTCAACAGATCCATATTTCTCAAATAATCCCTCTACTTTACTGTTTGGTTGATGCTCAATACCAAGCTCAATTGAAAGATTTTCTTGTCTGGCATATTGTGATAAATACTTATACTGGGTACCGATTTTATTAATCTCACATACCTTCCTGTAGGCACTAGATACCTCTTCATCAATAATAATTTCCTCCTGGTTAAAGATTAATAAAGGAAGAAAACGACACTTTGTTGATTCCCGTTCCTCAAGATGTTCTCTTATGGCCTTAATTGCCTGCAGCTCATTGGAAACAGATTTTTTTTTGGCTATCATATAATGAGCCTGAATTTCCACTTCCAGAAATGATAACTCACAAATCCTATATGATGAATCTAAGCCTCCTGTCCAGAAAATATCTACTCTTTGCATCTTGATTTAAGAAAATTATGAAAGATTAAAATAACCGGAAGTCCTTGCAGTTAGTACTTATGCTCAAACTTCCTTTTTATATAACGAAATACCTTGCTCGAATCCTGCCGGTGATAGTTTTTCCTCCAGAATTTCCTCAAAGGGATAACCAGCCAGGCCTTCATGCGAGTGAATAAGGGAAACCTGAAACCCATCCCGGCCATGACAGCATCGCTGCATGGCCCGCAGGTTCCACACGGAGAAATCTTCTTTTTAGGACGGTGGCAGAATGAGGTCCTGATTAAAATTTCGTGCCAACCACCCTTTCTGGCGATACTGAACATTTCCTTTTTCGTTAGGTTTATGGTGGGGTATCGAAAGGGTGTAAATGCTTTACACTTTTCAAAATCCTTAAAGAATGGTTTATCTCTGGTAACTCTGGTCAGCGCCACTTCAATTTCTTCGATATCGAAAGCTTTGCAATAGCAGGACATGACATCATACTGTTCTGTTACCTTGTCTAGATTCCTTAATTCATTGATATGGCCGATCACATCCTCATCCCTGGGTATCAAACCTTCGTTCACGTAGATGGTGGGAAGAAAGCGGGATCCTACTTCCGGATATTTCCGTACAATCATGCGTCTGAGATAGATCATGGTGTCAATCTCGATGCCCGTGGAAGACTCATACCTGACAAGGTAGTGAGGCTGTACGGTATTTTCTGAGGTCAGCAGCAACTGAATAATCCTGAAGGTGGAGTCGACACCACTGGTCCAGAATACATTTACAACATTGCTGTTTCCCGGTATATCAGTATTATTCATGGTGCTATAGTCTTATATTGAGCTCACTCATGATTACTTTGCTGAGCGAATCAAATTCATATGCGCCCAAAAATTTACTAAGCTTGGGTATCACTGTTTTCCTGTTAAACCAGTATGCCTGTAGTTGCAATCTTGCCTTGATGGAAGATTTTCTGACCTGATCCATATAAAAGTCCTGGAAAGGCGGGGGATCAATTTCATAGGGGTGCATGTACATATTGACGGGTCTTTTACCCGATATTTTATTCATGGCAAATTTATTCATCCCGTAGGGAAAGATGCGTAAATATCCACCCCCGCATACCGGAAATTCACGATTAAGAATGCTTAATGTGGACATGGGGGCTTCTATGATCTCAGTGCCATTCCGGAGGCTGATCCTCCTGATATCTTTTTGAAAACCAGGCCAGCCATACCTGCCCGTTCCCGCCGGGAAAATGCTGCTATCATATTTCAGGCCGGCTTCCACCAGGACTTCCAGTACCCAGGAATTTTCCTGGTTAATGGAGAATGCCGGGGCACGATGGCCAAGCACCTGCTGTCCTGAAACGTCCTCCACCTCCTGTTTAGCCCTTTTCAGCTCGGAAAATACCTGCTTCCTGTTCAGTTTATCATATCTGGTATGTGAATAACCATGGATCCCCAGTTCATTTCCACGATTTGCTATTTCCCTGACAAGTTCAGGATATGTTTCTGCCACTTCACCGAGGATGAAAAATGTTGCCTTTGTATGAAAGAAATCAAAAAGGTCCAGCAACTTCAGCGTATTCTCCTTCACCCTGTAGGTTGGTGCCATATCCCTGGCAAAGAAGTATCTCATGGCCAGATTAACAGCATCTTCCACATCAACGGTAAGGGCATGAATCATGTCAGTTCTCATGGCGTTTACGTCTGGAAAATTTCCTTCTCAACTTATTCAAGTTAACATATTGCCTGATGTTGGTCAGCACATATCCCAATGAAATAAAGGGATCATCCCACCTGAAATTCTGGTAATAGGTGTTCCTGCCGAAAAAACTAAAAAAGAATGGATCAGACTTTCTGAGCGTGCTAAAAGAAACAGCAAGCATCCATGGAAGTTCGAGAAGCATATTCCTTAAAATAATCCCCTTTTTATACGCGCCGGAGAGGACCTCTTTGCTGCCAAACACTTGTTCATAGTGAAACATGGCGACATCAATACCCGATTCAAAGACTACCCGGACCATGGCTCCGACTCGTGGATTAATCTCGATCACTTTGGCTGTATTATCTCTTTCATCCATGATAAGATCGAGGTTTGCACTACCGACCCATCCGATCTTCTCCATTAATTCAATCACAATCGATTGAATATCTGTCTGAGCTGTTGTGACACTACAACTACTTGTCCCTCCCGAAACAGGAAAGTAACGTTCTTTCCTGATTACAGCACAGAACCTGACCTTTGATTTCCTGTCACAGAATACCTCAACGGTGTACTGTACCCTGTTTGGAATATACTCCTGAATCAGCAGTGACCCATACTCCTTTTTCAGACTATTAAGTTTAAGGTCCAGTTCATGGGCATCAGATAAGACGTAAACCCCTTCCGAACCTACTCCTGTCCTCGGCTTCACCACCTGGGGGAACTGAATATCCTCAACAATCTTTTGCATATCGATTTTTTCCGGATCAATGGTATGAGGACAGGAAATACCCTTCTCCATGCAAAACTGCATGGTTAGGAGTTTGTCCGCAGCAAGCCTGAAGACCGGGAATTCAGGAACGATAATATTCGTCAATTCCTGAAGCTTTTCCTTATGCCGCGACAATAGTTTTGCAGTCTTATCCCCAAGGCCCATTACCAAATCAACTCTATGGTTGCTCAGGAAGTCTGACAAACGGCCTACTGTATCCGCTTCATCCCGGTATAATAAAGGCCAGACCAGTTTTTCGCTGGCATATCTGGAAAAGTATCCCGAACTCATCCTGTGCGGGATCACTATTGTAATAAAACAAGCTGCCCTGTACAGGGACCTGATCATAGGAAGGCACTGACTGCTGCTCCCGTCCAACACCAGGATATGCTTCTCTTTGCTTTTCTTATCCATCATACAATCTGCCTGGTGTGAAGAATAACAAACGCTTCTGGGATTTCCGATAGTAGCCCTTAAACTCAAATCCAGCCTTCTTGCAAAGGGCAATGGAAGCATGGTTCTTGTCGTGGGTCATATACCAGACGCTCCTGCCTTCGCGGTAACTCAGATAATTGGCAACAAGTATCAGATCATTAGCCAGTCCCTTGCCCCGGTAATCCGGATGGGTGTACACATATTTGAACTGGACATCATTCTTCCGCATAAACGGCCACAAATAAAAGGCAGGTACACACACAAGCGAAGAAACGACCCGCCCGTCATGCATCATCACATAGGCCCCGTATGAACTGTTCTTAAATATGTGAAAAAAATGAGCCAGGCTGAGAAGTGCCAGAGGCAAACCTGTATTGGGTGGTATAAACCTGAACAGGGAAGGCCTCCAGTCCTTGATGGAATACTCCATTCGCGTTTTGGGTGCTGTAGCTTCTTTGTCCAGCTCTTTCGAAAAAACCAGGATTCTTTTCATATATGCTCCAGCTGTTCCATAATCAAACCATAAGCTTCCTGAACCGTATATTTTTCTTCCAGGAGACGGCCTGCGTTGACTCCCATCGATTTCCGTTCGACCGTGTTCTCCGAAAAATACTTCAGCTGTTCTGTAAATGCATCCAGATCTCCGTGTTCAATGGATTTTCCGCAGGCGTATTCTTCCACGATCGTCCCAATATCCGTATTGCTGTTTACCGCGCAAAGAGCGGGTTTTTGCATATCCAGGTAACTTAGTAAGCGGGATGGGAACTGGGGGATGGTATACTTCTTGTCCAGCAATATAAGCCCCACATCACTGGTGCCAAGTAATTGCTTGAAATCTTCCGCCGGCAGGCGCTTGTATAACAGCACGTTCTGGAGATTCATTTGTTGAATCGCTTTCTTCAGGTAGGAGAAGTGGGTCCCTGATCCCCCGATGAGAAAATACGCATCTGGATAATCCGCCAGCTTCCCCATCGCCTCCACCAGGAAGGGCAGGCCGTGACCCCTGGCTAGATTTCCACTGAAAATAAACACACAGGCTTTATCCGGGATTCCATACCTGTGCCTGATGGCAGTATGGTCAATGGTTACGGGCTTATCCGTGGGCCTGATGGAATTGGGACATACCTGCACCTTCCCGGCCGGAAGATAATTGTTATGTTTCAGGAGATAATCCCTGTTCATGGGAGACATGGTCCCGAGCACATCTGCCACCCTGTAAGTAGCTTTTTCATGATAGCGAAGAAACTGCCAGATAATACTGTATTTCCGGAAAACCCCCAGGTCTACAGAACCCTGGGGCCAGATATCCTTTACCAGCAGATAGAACCTGGCCTTGTAGTTCTTCTTCAGCTTTTTAAAGAGGGCCGACAGGGTTACGGGTGGTGTGGAGGCAATGATCAGGTCAAAGCTTTCTTCTCCATAAAATTCTCTGATGGATCTCAGCATTTTACGGCCAAGAGATAATAATGTCACGGCCTTCTTCAGGTATGTCGTCTTTGCAATCCGTGCTGAAGGTATTCTTAAGACCTGAATGCCATCTTCCTTATTCAGGCTGGGTCGGGCCCCTACCGTTGCGTGGTCTGAACAGGCAACCATTACCTGATGTCCCTTACTTACAAAGGCTGTCATCAGGTCTGTATAAAGGTTTCTTTCCCCTGGACCCGGCCAGGCAATTGAAATCAAGAGGACTTTCATATTAGTTTTTAAATATCCAAAGGAGTGTCCTGGCAGCCTCCCTGACCCTTATATTGTAATCTTCGTAATGATTAATGAGCCTGTCTCTTGCTGGATAGTCTTTCAAAATCTGCATCAACTCTCCCACCTGATCAGGATCAAAGAAAGTCCCGGCCTCTCCCAGTTGCTCCATATTTACCCGCAGGTTTGATGCAATAACAGGAACCTGCAGGGATTTTGCATCTTCTATTACCGTGCTCCAGCCTTCAAACTTACTTGGCTGGATAACCGCAGCGGAATACTCCATGATCTTCAATTGATCCTTTCTGGGAATAACACCTAAAAAACGAACCTGATCCTCCAGCTTGTTCGATTCTATGATTTCATTCAGATCATTCAGGTAGGGAGAATCGGAATCCTGGGGCAGCTTCCCCGTAATGAGCAGATATATTTTATGCCCTTCCTGCTTGAGTCCGGCCACAGCCTGAAGGACTACTCTGTGATTTTTGTGTTTATGGAACTGATTGGATATAAGGTAGTAGTTTTCCGGTAAATTGTATCGGGGACGTAGATCTTCAATTAAGATATCTGGTGAATCATCTTTAATTGATACGAAACGATAAATATGAATTTTTGTCTTTTTCCTTACCCTGTAAAAAGTCTCCAGATCGTTTTTTGCATCCAGACTTGAAACCACAAAATGGTTCGTATGCCGCAAAGCTAATTTCAGCCTTGTGGTTCTTCCCAACAGCTGAATCCTCGTAAAAAACTCCGGATAGTATTTATATTGAAAATCTGCTATCCAGGACACTAATTTCACATTTGTTCTGACGGCAAGCGGATAATCCTGTAAGGGAAATACCGTATCCAGCTCGTATCTGGAGAGTATGGGGGATATAAAGACATTCCTTCTTTTGATCCATGATTGCATATGTCCTCTGGCTATGGACGGGAAATGCCATTCTACCAGATTCAAATAAGGATATTCGATATCCTTGACAAAATCCGAGAACTCGCTTCTGTAGAAAAGATAAATCTCTGGCTTTTCTTCGTTGTCCAGGTAGGAAAGTGTCCTGATAATATTCTTTATATATACGGCACCCCCCATCCAGGATGGCTCAAATTTGAGTAATATGCCCAAGCTAAGCCTTCTTCTCCGTCCGCTATGATCCATCTATCTGTCTAACTTAAGCTTACGGGATAATATTTTTTTCTCATTGGGATAATTCCATGCATCCCAGGCAAAATGTTCCCCATTGCTCCAGTTCTTCCAGCGTCTAAGATCAGAATCCAACATGATTTCCGCAAGACCTGTAAACTTTGTGTTGGGCTGCCATCCAAATTTGTCCTGGGCCTTCTTATAATCTCCTTTAAGATACTGAACGTCCACAGGTCTCATGAAACGTTCATCAATCTTAACATACTCCTGCCAGTCCAGGTTCACTGCTTTAAAGACCACTTCAAGAAACTCCCGGATTGTATGGGTTTCATTGGTGGCAATTACATAGTCATCTGCCTGGTCTTCCTGTAAAATCATCCACATGGCTTCCACATATTCAGGTGCATAGCCCCAATCCCTCCTGGCATCAATATTGCCCAGATCGATATGGTCTTCCAGGCCCAGGCTAATCTTGGCAACAGCATTGGTAATTTTACGGGTCACAAACTCCAACCCACGCAAGGGACTCTCGTGGTTGAACAGGATACCGCAGCTGGCAAAAAGGTTGTAACCCTTTCGATAGATCTTTACCATATTGTGCGCTAAAAGCTTGGATGCAGCGTATGGACTTGAAGGATCAAAGGGGGTATCCTCCGATTGATCAGTAAACAGATTGTCGCCATACATCTCACTTGTGGAAGCCTGATAAAACTTCACATCAGGAGCAATATTCCTGATCGCCTCCAGGAATCTAATCACACCTAAGCCCGTGATCTCTGCTGAGGCCAGGGGCTGTTCGAAGGAAGCTCCCACAAAACTCTGTGCAGCAAGGTTATATATCTCATCGGGTTTTGAAATCTTGATAGCCTCAGTAATGGAAAAGCTATCCAGCAAGTCGACAGGTAAGAGTTCTACTTGATCAAAAATGGAAAGGTACTGTAGTCTCCAGAAATTGGGAGTTGAAAGTCTGCGATAGGTCCCGTATACCCTGTAGCCCTTCTCCAGTAAAAGCTTTGCCAGATAGGCACCATCTTGTCCTGTTATACCTGTTATTAATGCATGTTTCATAAATGCTGGTGTTTTTTTATCCATTCATAATATTCTTTCAGCCCAAGTGCCAGATTGTAAGAAGGATTATATCCCATTCCTGACAATTTATGCAGGTCTGCCCTCCAGTTAATCGGATCACCTTCTCTTTCTTCCCCTGTAAAGGTATATTCCATCCCACCCTCGAAGTAACTGAAAAACACGGAGACGGCCTCTTCAATCCGAATCTCTATTCCATTGGCAACATTAATGGTATCCGCCGTAAAATCTGCTTTCTTAATTATTAACTCAATGGCTTTAACAAGATCAGCTATGTAGATAAAATCACGTGATTCCTTGCCGGTGCCAAAAAGATTGACTGTTTGGCCTGACCTGGCCTTCTGGTACAAATCCCAGAACAATTGCTTCTGTAAACCGATGCCATAGACTGAGAAAAGCCTCAGGGAGCAGGTCGGTATCCCATACAACCGATAGAATTCCTCGCAGATCTGTTCAGCCATCAATTTATGTAACCCATACGGAGAAATTGGATCCAGTGTTGCAGATTCTTCAATGGGCAGGCTCACCGGATTCCCGTAAACCGCAGCACTCGACAGATTTATAAACTTGCAGGAATCCTGATATTCTTTTATGGCATCCAGGATCCTGAATACGTTTACAGTATTCAAAAAATAATCCCTAACGGGATTTTTCAGAGATTCCAGGACACTGGCAGCACCTGAGCAATTAATACAGATATCAAAATCATGGTGTTTGAAAATCTCCTTGTAATCAGAATTCGATGCATCGATTAGAAAATACCCTTCCCTCTTCGAATAGTCTACCACCACATCTGCCTCGTAAATGGTATTCCCTTTCTGAGTTAAATAGGCGGATAGGTGACTTCCGATAAAGCCTTTTGATCCGATAATAATTATTTTCATTGCTAAAGATCGTTAATAAAACGGTAAAATGCCTCTCCAATCAAGTCGTGAGAAGACTTTTTTATGCTTTCCCGGGCATTGTTCCCCATGCGCTCCCGAAGGGTTTCATCTGAAATCAACTGAGCTAGTTTCGCTTCAAAGGCTTTCTCATCAAATAGCGGAATAAGGAATCCATCGTGCCCATCGCTTATCATTTCGGAAGGACCTGCCACACAATCAAAGGCGACGACAGGTAAAGCTGCAGCCATTGCCTCCCCGATAGCATTTGGAAATCCCTCGGAACTGGAAGTAAAGGCAAATATGGAGCTTCTTAGGTAAAGTTCTTCAAGATCTCCCTTCTTACCTGTAAACTGGATCTGATTTTCCATATCCAGGTTTCTTGCCAGTGCCTTCAGATTCTCCATGTTGCTTTGTTTCAGATGATCATAACCCACCAGAACAAGCTTCCAATCCGGAGGGCTAACCCTGGCAAACATCTTTATCAGCAAATCCTGGTGCTTGCTCTTGATAAAGCGGCCAACCATCAGTACCAGCTTTTCTCTTAGCTCTTCCGTTTTTCCTGAATCGGTCTGCCTGATTGGATTACCGATGACTGCAATATTGGGATGCCTGTGCTTTCTCAGGAAGATCTCTCTGGCTTTTTGGGTCTGAAATATCAGTCCCTGGGCTGAGGGATAAAGCCATTTTCTCAGCCTGTCGTGCAATTGTCCCAGGCTTTTATCGGGTTGACTGCGATCTGAGACGTAAACCGGAAATTTCAGCCTCAGGAGGGATAGCAACACGAAATTATTCCAGTATTCACCAAAGCTCAGTATCCGGTGAGGCTTAATCTTTTTGACGGTATTCCTCAGATAAAACAGCGTACGTATGGTACAGATAGTACGGTACCGGTTATCGAATTTAAAGTCGGGCCTGTATACCCGGGCCGATTCTGGAATCGGGAAAAATATTGTACGGTTAATGCCGTACAGAACCAGGTGCAATTCCACATCCTTCTTAGTGGAAAAGTACCATGCCAGCTCTGACATCACCCGTTCCATTCCTCCCGCCTGAAGGGATGGTATGATTAAACAAATCTTACTTTTTCCAAGCTTTTCCATACGTATAAATAGAAGAACTCGGGCCTACTGCTTCTCCATTCCGGCTATCAAGTCCTCGACCATCCATCCATAGGGATTAAACTTACCTGCATGCCATACCACGTCCTGATCCCAGTAGCCAGTACAGAGATCATATCCTTCTTTAGTAAACCCAAAAGAGATCTCAACAATCAGGGGTTTGCCATCCTGAAATATGAAATCATAGGCCATACATTGAACCTTCAGCCTGCTGGAAATATCAAAAGCCAATCGAATTGTATCTTCATCGAAATGCTCTTTTTCATACAACAGGTACCCACTCCCGGAGGCCCTGAAATCGTTTTCCCTGACCAGCCGTTTAATTGCAAATGCCTTATCCCCCACAACCACAACCCGGATATCATATTCATTTCCGGGTATAAAATCCTGAAAATACACATAGCCCATTTCGTTTCCGGTCAGCCTGGCATATTCAGTGGTGTGAAACAATCTGATAACCCCTTTGATCACATCCCATGTTTTCGCTTTACCAATTCTGTACTTCCTGATCCTTTCCTGTAGGTTGCTCCATCCCTCATATTGCTTAAATCCCCGACCAAAAGCCTTCTTAATTAAACGCTTAGCCCGTCTTTCTGACCTGACCAGTTTAACATTGGCGGAACCTGCGCCGGTCCTTAATTTGAATACTTTGGGAAATTCCGCTTCCCTTGCCCAGTTTAACGCTTCCTTTTTATCATAGAATACCACAGCTGGTGCCAAAGGGATATTAAATGCCTCCAGAAGATATTTCTGTCCGACTTTGTCATCGAAATGCCAGACCGTCCTGGAATCGGGAAAGACCCTTTTTCCTGAAGATTCCACAGCATACAGCAGCTGTTTAGCGAACTTGCTTTCTTTTGTTCCCTTATGATTGAAGTGCCACATAAGTGCATCACAATCAGCAAGCTGATCAATAATATCGCTTCCATAACAATCAACCAGTTTATGTGCAATATTGTGCAATTTGCAAAAGGCTATCCACCGATCGCTGAATGAGCCCTTTAACGAATGAATCCCTATCATCATCCTTTATTTTAAATGGGAAATCCAGCCTAAAGGTGGCTTTACCTTCAGGCTGTACTTCGCCAGTTCATTCCTTGATATGTCCTTTCCGTCATAAGTGAGATAAAATCCCTCATCGGATTCATCATGCGGCGCCGACAGCAGGGGTATCTTCTCCCTGGGAAAGTTCATCAAATCTGCAACAACACGATCATGAAAAAGCGAGTGATTGGAAAACAGAACCAATCCCATTGGAAGCGGGTCCGGCTCCAGGGGCCCGTCTCCCTGCCCGCCAATTATCCCATCACTTAAAGTAAATATCTGTCGTTGGGGATTTTTGTGGATCTTCCCCTGCGCATCTCCAAATACGGCAATTTTATTCAGGTCCTTCACCATTCGCCAGCTTGTGTCATTTCCATACCATCCTGCCGCAATCTGATGTTCCGGTCCGGGGCGTGACAGCCTCCACAATAAGGAAGACAGCTTTTTCCAGAACCAGAAACTAGGTTTTCCCTGCCTCCGGTTCGCCCTGTCAAGGGATAATTCTGACCAGAATCTCAAGTAGGACCTTCCGGGATAACAGTCTCCTCCGTTATCGCTTCCCCCGATCCGGTGATGCGGCAGAAAGTCCTTGTCCCCGTTGATCCCTACCAGATTCTTCATGGCACCAGTTATGGCGGTTTTCTGATGTGTCTTGACTTTAGGCAGAGATAGTATAACATCAGCCTCAAAGAACTCCTTGGCAATGCAATAGCGATGGGTACCAATGTAATGTGATGCTTCCATGCGGTCCGGATCATAATTGGTAACCCTGAATTTGGATTTACAGGGCACCGTAATAGGTTCCAGAAGACTGTCTTCACCCAGATCAAAAATCAGGTATTCCTCCATGGGACGTATTTCACCTTCTGTCCTGTTTTTAACGAAATCATAGGTCCGCCGCCGGAAATCCACCACTTCCACCGGGACCTGAAAGGCTGCGGACAGCCTGTTAATCTCCTCAGCAAATCTTGCAGAGATCATTTTGTTCCAGTTACATCCCTGAATAGGGGCATCCCCAATGCGTACACCGGCAGGCCTCATTCGCAGAATAATCTCAAGTGTGGCTAAAATGAAATTATCATTGGTCCGCAGGCAAATTTCATCATCTTCGTTTCTGGATTGCTTTACCCAGTTGGGTTTAATTAAGACATTCTTTCCTCGCACATGTGCCTCACTCAACTCGCTTCCCAGCAGTCCTTCGATGATTCGGCATAATCTTTCCCTGTCCGAATATAAATGTGATAACCGGTCCACGACGCGCTCTTCTGGCCTGTTATAGACAGGAACAATATGTACAAAGGCCGACATACTAGTTTTCTGACTTCATTAAGGCTCCCAATTGAGGTGTAGTGAGAAATGTTGCATCGGGCCAGCGCTTCAGGATGCAACGCAGTAATTCTGACAGGGTTTTAAGTCCCGTGTCACGATTGGCAGCATTCAGGGATCCTATATAATTTACCCGATGAGTACCTATTATGGCCGGCTTGCGCTTATCGAAGGCTACCTGTATGTCTTTCAGGCAGGTATCAACCCAGTCCTTCCCTACCTGACTGGGTTCAAAAAAACAATTCCGGATAATATAATGGATACCGTTCTTCTCCTTCTGTCCCAGATAATGGTATTTTTTTCGAAACTTCCCCTTACCCAACGGTTCATTCTGAATCCTGGATACATAGCGGTATTTGATCTTATTCTCGGCAAGTGCCTGGTTTAATGAATTATGAAACATGCCGTTGGGTGGCACGAAGAATTCGGCCTCATACTGAAATAAATCCTTAAAAAGCTTTTGAGCTTCATGAATCACGTTCTTTAGATACCCGAGTTCCGAGAGATCATCAATGAGAAATGCAGCCTGATAATCCTCTCTGGGATAAGACTTTGGCACAAAACCCCAGAATCCTTCTTGAAATGCCAGGGTAGTCTGCTTTTCATCCATTCGAAGTGAATTCATCCAGGAAGTGACGTTGAGGTGTTCACGTCCATGCAGTTGTGGTACAAATACCCTGTTTTCAATGCCCTCCATCCAGAGCTCAAAAGCGTTTTCGGTCCCTTTATTACGCTTTAAGGTCTCTGTAAAAGGCTCAAAATGGTATTCCTGAAAATCAGCATCTTTAATCTTTTCAAAATCGGGATTTGCAACAATGCTCACCGGGGTAAAAACTGCAGGATTCCCATTGATATCTTTCACGGAAGAAAGTACTTCAAACAAGTATTCCAAATCCTGCCTGCTGGCCAGGGCATCATTCCTGTTATACCGTTCAGCATCGGCAGAGTCCAGATCCAGTCCCTGTTTTGTAAGCCTTTCATATGTTCCTCTTGAAGACATCCGAATACTTCCCCAGTCGTCTGATTCAAATACGACCACCGGCTTGTTGATTTTCCATCCTGGTATATCGGATAATCCTTTAAGCGCCATGGTAATGAAAGCAGGTCTGAGCATTAAATCACTTGCTATTTGTTAAAAAAGCCATTCTGCCAGTGGTATTCCCTGAACCAGTAGAGGCAGACCCAAACCGGGAGAAAACAACAAAGCATTGATAGTCTCTGATCCAACCCGGAAATTCACAGCAGCATAAAGCAGTAATGGGGCAAGCCCTAGCAAACTTAGAAGCCTCAGCCGTTTTTCACCCTCCTTGGCAAAGAGCATCACCAGATAGAAAGTGGTAAACAGGAAGAAGATTATTTGAAATCTGAATCCAAATGAGGGGATTGGTCTGCCAAAATTTACAAATGAGAGGAAGAGGAGTATGAAACTGAAGAGATTTCTCTCCTTCTCATCTGTCTGAACCTTTTTCCTTATCCAGAAAATGACAAACAGGGTAGCAAACAAAAAATAAAAGGCAAGATCATAGCTTAGAAATACGAACCAGGCAGTCTGCTCCTGGTTAAGTGCTACACCTGAGATATACCCCTCACTGGTATAACCGGAATACCGGTTTTCAATGGCTCCTCCAAAATACATGGAAAACCTGCTGAACACGGGCATCAGAAGATCCTGTAACAGATAAGATACAATCGCCAATGGTCCGTAAATCAAATCTCTGTTGCCAAGAAAAAAATAAATGAGCAGAACTACATTTGCAGTTAAGAAGCTCCAATGTATCAGTATGGAAAGCAAAGCCAGAAGCAAATATCTCTTATCCCGGTATAAGACCACATGTATTGCAGCATAGAAGAATATCCAGGCTGCAGTCCACATCCTTACACCGTTTACCGCTGTAATGGGCAGTATTATGATAAAGAAGACCAGGAAGATAAGGGTATTCCAGTTGGGATTCTCCCGATGAAATCCATGCAGCAGGTTGATTGATTTCAAATGAAAATATCCGAAAACAGATGCAAAAATTGCGAAAAGGATCCTGTAGTCAGAAGTAAATCGGGATACCAGGAAAACCATGAAAGAACTGTAAATATCAACCACATTCTCAGCATACAGGCCCCGCAGCTGATACAGGAAAACTCTGAGAGTTGATTCAGATGCCCGTTCCAGCTGAGTGACATAAGCAGCTGAATCCATATTCAGATTCCCGATGACAAAAGTCAGACCATAATAAACCAGAAACATGTACACAACTATCCTGGATTCTTTAAGCCTGTAATTGGCAATGGCTGCTATCAGAGACAGAAAGGGCCAGATCAGGAACAACACATACAGGTACTTACCTACTGAATCGGCAACCCTGGTGCGCTCGTTGAGCAAGCTTCCATATTTAGATATACCAATATTCATTCTACCAGATTCATAAAACTACTGGTCACCTTCCTGATGTCATAGCTATCCTTATCTATCAATCTTTGCCTTTTATAATTGCCCTCTAAAAACTCCTGCACAAGATCTTCGTCCAGCCTATGGGAAGAGATATTTAATACAGGTCTTCCAGAGAGTGCATAATCAATTAATTTACTGGGCACAGCCTCAATATTGGTTTGTGTATCATGAATGGTATCCACATTAACTAGAAAGCTTACCTTGCTCATTTCAAATATCAATGAAAGCCTGTCAATATAGCTTTTTAGCTGAAGTTTTTCACCTAAAACCTCTTTATATCTGAGAAACCACTCCTTCTGGCTTGTATATACGATGAAAATAAAATCGCCTGGATACCGGGAAAGGAATTCCAGGAATAGTGCCAGGTCTCTCTTGCCTGGAATAACCGATCCTGCAAAAATAAAAGAAGATATTTCATAGCTGGGCTTTCCATCGTATAACCGGATCTCTCTGAAGTTGAATCCCTGCGGGATCGTTCGCATTTTACTGCGAAACTCTTTATAAAACTGCGTTTGCATGTCATCAAAAGGAACCGTAATATAACTGCAATCCCTGCAAAAGCGCTTTTCCAGATACTTAAAATAGAAAGGTTTTCTTACACTGTCCAATCGGGCGAACATATAGGGATCTCCACAATCGGCCACCCAGGTGTTAGCAATTAGGTGATCTCTGGATCTTGCCTTGGTGACTCCCCAGTGGACGGGAAAAGGAACAGCAAAAGAAATCATCAAATCATATCCTCTTTCACTTTTCAGGGCCTCTCGAACCAGGTACATCTCTTCAATAGCGGGATACTCAAACAAAACTGCAAGGATTCTGAATATGGCTCTTGATAGGAAAGAAAGCAGAGGTAATTTCCAGATAGGAATGGAAGGGAAAGCAGGTTTTTTCCACATCCTGAAGGATATAGGAAACTCATGCAGAAAACCGGAATAGTCAAAATCCCTGTATTTCGAAACCACGCTTACTTCATGCCCCTGACGGTAAAACTCCTTTGCTAGTTCCGTTGCACGGAAACTCCTGGGAGATATTTCCGGATAGAAGGCACTTGACACCAGTAAAATCCTTCGTTTATCTTGTTTCTTTGCACTATTTCGCATCACGTCTGATTGCAATTCTTAGGTAACTTACAAATAGTATTGCCGCCAGGTAGGGCGAGAAATTATAGGCCCTTCCACTTATCAAATGATTACGTCTGCATCCCCCCAAATCCAATTTTGATATTCCAGCTTGCTTCTGGCTTACAATGGTATCCCTAAGCACTTTAAGAGATCTTGTTCTAATGGCAGAATACAGAGCAAGTAAAACAAACTGAACAATAGGCCCATTCAGGAATATTACCTGTTCATCCCTTAAAGACTCTAATTGTTGGAATTGTCTCAGGTTGCTTGCCGCAATATTAAAGCCATAGCGAACCCGGTCTGTATTAAATTGATTGGATCGCGTAGCTGAACCCCTTCTGGCATATGCCCTGTAAAGGATTTCACTGAAAAATAAGCAGCGACTGGCCATACAATGTATCCTGGCCAGAAATTCCACATCCTGATTCAGAACGATACCCGGCACGTAGAATAATTGATGCGTCTTTAAGAACTTTGTTTCATAAAGGATCCCAACGGAGGAATCCGCGATCAGTTCTTTTTGAGTGCGCATGAAGTGATAGGCCTCAATGCCTGTCAGCGGCTTTTCTCCCTCATTCTCAAATTTCTTTGTATGGTATACCCTTCCATGCTCATCAAGATACTCATAAGCAGGAATAATCAACTGTAATTTAGTCTGTTCAGCTATATTTAAAACCGATCCTAAGCTGTTTTCCCGGACGAGATCATCAGGATCCACAAACAGGATATATTTTCCGGATGCCTTATTCAATCCGGCGTTTCTTGCCATCGAGACACCCTGGTTTTCCTGATCAACCAGTATAATATTTTTGAATTCATCCTGAAGTTTTTGCACTACCTTCCTGCTATTGTCCGGCGATCCATCATTTACGCAGATAATTTCGTATGCCTCATGAGGGATATCCTGGCTCTCAAGACTGCGGATACACCTTTCCAGAAAAGTCTCCACATTATAGATTGGCAGTATTACAGATAATCTTAAACCCATTAGCTTCAAGCAGGTCTGAAGTCGGTCACTTACCTGGTTTATTGAGGGATTTATGCATAAATAATTGTATGCCTTTCAGGTTATAGATAAGAAGACTCAGGCTAACCCTGGTCTTAAAAGGGATCTTTGCTGTAAAAATGTATCTGATAAGGGAAAAGCCGAGCTTCTTCCTCAGGTAGTAATTATATACTCGCTGATTTTCAATATCCGAATTCACCGTCAGTTCAAAGTATCTCCACATCAGTCTGCTTATGGCATCCTTTTGCAGATACTGTCTGGCTAATTCACTTTGACCAGAACGCGCCAGATTCATGGTGTCTTCATATTTATAAATAGATTCACGCAGAAGGCGTGCATTATAGGTGGTCGTATTGCTGTTTTCACGCATTACGTAAAAGTACATGGCTTCGGATGTCCTGACATACTTTAAGGGTTTGAGTGCAAGACGCATATTTACATGGGTGTCCTGATGATATTGCCTGTCAGGGAATTGTACATCGTCAAATAATTCTGATCTGTAAAGCTTGGTGCAAAAACTGGACTTCATCTTGGAACTGAAAAACTGTTTCATCATGAAATCCCCATCTCCAACGGCCAACGGTTCTTCCTTTCCGCTTCTTACCCTTTGATTCCCCTTAATCCAGATATACTGGCACTCAACGATTTCGGCCTGGTTTTCCTCTGCCAGCTCATAAAGGGTGGAATACATGTGTCGGGCAATATGGTCATCTGCATCTACCCAGCCTATATATCTTCCTGTAACGGCTTTTATTCCCTCCCTACGTGCAGTTGTTGTCCCCCCATTCTCTTTATGGATAACCCTGATTCGTCTGTCCTTTCGGGCATATTCATCACAGATCGATCCGCTCGAATCCGTTGACCCATCATTAACCAGGATCATTTCGAAGCCCTTAAAGGTCTGAGCAAGAATTGAATCCAGGCAATCCGGCAAATACTGCTCCGCATTATAGATAGGAACAATTACGCTTATATCAGGTCCTTGTGACATACAATGATTTAGTTTTTTCTTTATCTGTCTGATCTTCTGGCATCACGTATTGATTTGATCTTATCTAAAGCAATCGTCCTGATTTCCATATAAGGAGCCAGCTGCAATAGCTTGCCCAAGCCCAATACCAGCAAGATACCAAGAGCAATTTGCAATAGCAGTTTGACAAGATATCCCACAGGCAGCTGCCATCCTGCAACAAATACAATTGCTCCCACTGTCAGTGCAAACAATAAATAAGGAAGGATGTCCGAAAGTTGCTCTTTTATGGAATAGTTTATCAAACGACCGGAATAATAACTATTGAAGTAGTAGGAAATCAACGCATTTGCCCACATACCAAGGATTAGTACCTCTATTCCATATAGTACGCCTAGAACAATAAAGGGAACTGCTAGGACCTTTTTTATTATCCCTACCCTCAGGACAAGATCCGAACGGCCCAGAACTTTGAGCATATTAAGATTCAATTGCTGCAAGGGAAATAACATGGCCGGGAAGCACAGAAGTTGCAGGTAAATGATTGACTGCCTCCATTTCTCCCCGATAAGCGTCACTACCAAAGGTTCGGCAATGGCAGCCATCAAAACCAGAATTACCATGCTCATGAACATGAGATTTGTAATCAGTTTCTTGTATCCTGCCTTTAATTGATACTTATTGTCCTGCATGTTTGCCAGCACCGGAAAAGTCACCCTCGTCATGATGTTATTTAAGCTCGAGGAAGGCATATTTGCGAAAGATTGTGCCCGGGAATAATAACCAAGTTGTTCAGCTGAGAAGTATTTACCAATGACCAGATAATAAATATTGCTATAAACCGTGTCAATCAATGAACTTATCAATATCTTGCTTCCAAAACCGAACAACTCTTTAAAGGATTTTTTGCTGAAAATTAAACTCGGCATCCAGCGGTTCCATATCCAGAGCAATGAAGATCTGATCAGGGACCCGGACAATGCGCGCCCTACCAGGCTCCACACCCCGAAGCCGTATAAGGCCATGACTATTCCAATAACACCGGATAACACTCCTGATATAATTACAATTCTGGCCTGTAATTTGAAATCAATCCTTTTTGTCAAAGTCGTTGTCTGGATCAGAGTCAGGGACCTTAAAAACAAGCTAAGTGAAAGGACCCGCAATATCCAGACAAGTTCCGGCTCACCGTAGAAATTGCTTATGGGTACGGCGGAAAAGTAAATGAGCAGGTATAAGACCGTGCCCATGATAATATTGTAGAAGAAGACTGTTGAGTAGTCTTCCTGCGTACAGTCATTTTTCCTAATTAATGCTGAAGAAAAACCGCTGTGAATAAAAGTTGTGGAGATGGAGATGAAAATGGTAATCATTCCCACAAGTCCGAACTCTTTCGGAGTGATCAGTCTTGCAAGAACAATTCCCACGATGAAGTGAATGCCGTAGTTTGCAAAACTGTCCACTGCACTCCAAAATATGCCTGAAACGGTTTTTTCTTTTAGCGACATATCTGATTAAACAGAAGACCTAACATATAATAAACTGGATGATTTGAAGGTTTTACCCTTAAAATAAAAGATCAGATTGCTTCTGTTTTCAGTGGAGTACCATTTTCTGATTTGGATGCCTTCTTTTTGTCTTTTGCCTGATTGGGATTAGATTTATTCTTATATTCATATTTGTATTTATAAGAATAACTATATCTTCTTCCCCCGGTCCTTATATCGTTTAGCAGAAGACTGACATTTTTGATCTTATGGAATTCCATTTCACTCAGCGTTCCTCGTAAAGCTCGCTTATCCGTAAGACCGTGCCTTACCGGCAAAAGAACTACATCAGCCCGGGACGCAATTGGGTAAATATCGGCTACGATGCCTATGGGAGGACTATCCACTATGATGCAGTCATACTTCTCCTTTAAAACCTCTATCGATTCCAGAGCTTTTTTTGATCCTACCAGCTCACCGGGATTTGGTGGTATGGGGCCGGCAGGAATAATATGCAAGTTTTCATAACCTGTATCATAGATGACATCTTCCAAATCATTCTTCCCGATGAAATAACTGGTTATCCCTATATCCGTTGAGATACTAAAACTTTTCTTCAATGTGGGCCTTCTTAAATCCAGTCCAATGAGAAGAGTTTTCTTACCTGAAAGGCTATATGCAGAGGCCAGATTTACCGAACAGAATGATTTACCCTCACTAGGGATGGATGATGTCAATACGATCAAAGGACATTTTGAATCCTGAGTATAAAAATCCAGCCGGGTGCGCAAACTCCTGAAAGCTTCAGAAATATTGGAAGTAGGCTCTGTAAGAACTACGGTATTATAACTAATACGACTGTGCGGTAAATAAGCAACCACTGGTAATTTTGTGATGGCTTCCAGATCTTCCTCGGTAACAACCCTGTTCTGGAATAGATTCGTGATAAGAATTCCAAGAGTGGGTATTGCCAGTGTAAGTGCTATAGCCAGGACAATAACCATGTGTTGATCCGGACTGATCGGACCGGTTGCTCTTGCAGGATCCACCAGCTCATAATCCGGAGTACTAGATGCGCTTTGGATCTGAGCCTCTGCTCTTCGCTGTAAAAGTAAAGTATAAAGCACATTATTCAGATTGAATCTTCGTTCGAATCCCAGAAGTTGTCTCTCTTTTTCAGGTAACCTTGATGCTCGCTGATCCAGTTCCCAGATTTGACGGTTATTTTCATCAATGGCCATCTCATTGGCCCTTCGGTTGCTTGATATAATCTGCCAAATATTCTTTTTCGTATTTTCAATCCTCATTTCAAGCTGTCCCTGAAGGGGATTTCGATCCCCGATACCACTACTCAGGAATTCTGCCTGTAATCCTGCCATATCCTGCATTAGCGCAATCAACATCTGATCATCGATTCCAATTGCAGCTGGCATAACAGCTGACTCAGTGTACTCATCACTTTCCAGATACTCTTCCAGATAATTGTAATAATTCCTTTCCAGATTCAGCCTCGCCTTCTCATTTTCAAGTGTAAGCACCTGACTTACAATTTGCTGACTCTGGGCTGACACGTCCATAATCCTATTCCTGGAACGGAACTCCTGTAATTCGGTTTCCGTTAGAGTCAATGAGTCTGACACGGATACCAATTGCGAATTAATAAAGTCTATTATACGTTTTGCCTCCAGGTTCTTCTTCTCCAGATTATCATTTATGAAGATTTCTGTTAGTTTGTTAAGAAATACAATATCCTTGATCCTGTTAGGCCCTTGTAGTGAAATATTGATTATGCTTCCCTCCCTGGTTTGATTTCTAATCTGCAACCTGGACATATACTTTTGTGTCAATTGATCCTTATTCAAAAACTGAATATAGATTTTTGAACCTGACTTATATTCACTCTCCAATTCAGACTGAGGTTCAATAATAAAAGACCCCTCATCAAATTGAATTTCTTGGCTAAAGAACAATATGGTGTCCATTTTCGAGCCATAAGCAGATAAGGAAGTCAACCTAAATCGATTACTGTCGAGATATTTAAATTCGAAAGTGTTATTATAGGGCAAGCCATCTTCCCCTTCCGTTATTCTGAGCGGGCTTAACGGATAATAAGAAGCCTGGCTCATTAATCCTTTGCGGTAAACATCGATTTCAAATGGCAACTCATCAACCGTCTTCCTTATCATATTGTATGAGGAAAGAATGATGATCTGATTTTCCAGATTTTGTAATCCGGGTCGCAATTCAAATCCTTGAAGAATATCCTCTCCAGGACTACGTTCCTGGTCAACCATTATTCTCGCTGAAATCAAATAATTCGGGATTGTTGTCTTTAAATAAAGGATTGCGCCAATGACAGAAATAATCAGGAAAATGAGATATAAATACCAGTTTCGAAGCATGGCATATAATACTCTGCGTATGTTGATTAAATCAATCCCGGTCTTTGTTGGGTTATACTGAGTTGTCGTATTATTCATGAATTAATTCTGTTGGATATATATAAGGTTTTGAACTAAAATAAAGAGAGATAATGTAGCTGTTATTGACGATAATACAAATGTCCAGGGAAACGAATTGATTGAAAAATATCTCCCCTTCTTCGGCTTCACATACAATACATCATTAGGCTGAACATAGTAATACTCGGAATCTATTATGTTCCTATCCGTAAGATCAAATTCCACAATATCCGAAGTATCTTCTCCTTGCCTGATGATCGCAACACGATAACGGTCCCCAAATTCTGATATATCACCAGCCATAGCCAAAGCCTGGAAAATGTTTAACCTATCTTTGTAAACAGGATATAGGCCTGGAGCTTCAACTTCACCAAGAATTGCAATATTATTATTGACCAGCCTGACGATTAGAGAGGGATCCCTAACGTAATCGCGGAGTTCTGACTCGATAACTTCCTTTACTTCATTGATAGTCAAGCCTCTGACCTCAACAAGTCCAATATAGGGCAGGTCAATAGTACCATTTGGCTGTACAGAATATGAGGATAATTGAATAGCTGCCTCACTCATTCCCATACCAACTCCAGAACTTTCAGGATTAAATATAGCCGACCATTGAGGATCCGGGGTGGAGATACGAATATAGAGGTTATCATTTGTTTGAATCAAGTAGTCTGAAGGGGGAGTGTAAGCAAACAGGTTCTCTTTATCATCATATTGCTGTAGATAAGTTGTTTCCTTGGTATGAACACAACTTACTGCAGATACAATCAGCAATACAGTAAAGAACGGAATTAGTGATCGGGTCAACAATCCTTTAGGGTTTTGGTCGAACTTCATGAAATGTTTTAGTTATCAGTTTCTTAAATATATCTTGTGTTCGAAATAACTCATATAATATAATCCTCTATTTATCAAAAAATGACACTTCGAACTCTTATAACTATTTGAATGTCAATGTAAAGAATATTCTACTTATATTAGCTGCAACCACACAAACTGAAAAGAAGAATCAAAAATTTACCTTTAAAACCAAACTTATCGATTTTCACTGTCATGTTGATGATTTAACTCAAGTTTTTATCAGAGAGTTGCAAACACACTAGTTAAGCGATGGCTCAAGGAAAAAAACATGCCATGCAAATTGCATGAGAGCGAGGTATTGACCATTGTAATCTATTTTCATTTAATATGTTACAAAGACTTCAAATATTACTATCTGTTGAAAGTAGCCGGCGAGAACACTCAAATCGGGTAATGAAGCAACTTGCAACCAATTGACAATGCAGCATTGGCTGGTTCTTTGGAATTAAGCTTCATTGTGTGATCAACAATCGGGGAGAAATCCTTGTCTTTGTGCATTTTCCGGAAAAGCCTTCCTCGAACCTGGAGGTGGTTGATATCTCAATGGAATTATCTTGTTCCCTTTATGTCGAACTCATGCTAAATAAATAAATTCTGCACAAAAGAAAATATATAACTAACTCAATATCCGATACAGCTTCGCCCTCTCGGTCCCATTTTTTCACTCAGCAAACCGGGCTGCTCGTATTTCGATATAAACGTAAATATAGTTAGATAGTTTCAAGAAGTTCTGGTTCTAAAGTTCCTGTTTGACCAACTGGATTTTTACTGAAGTCTACTGGTATAAAGCTATCGTCAAGTACTATCAATGCCTTCGTAAACCGGAACAAAAAACTCACCCATCATTTCTCTGAATTCGTCAAAAAGTGCGCACACAATGTTCAACAAAAACCCTCACTTCTCCTTAAGATACTCCACCAGAAACTCACTCAAATCTACCATGTGCAACTGCTGGGGAATATCCAGGTATGATTCAAATTGAACTCTTTCATTACTCAGATAAAAATGCAAGCCATCAATAGTATGGACGGCCTCTACCTGATGAAAAGGAAGTCCTATGTTTACTCTTTTCCCGGTACCTGAGAAAAACGCGTCATCCGTGTAGGCATAAAACAAATAAACAAAGGGCTGTATGTAGCCAGCATACCCACATAGAACCAGCAGTCTTTCATCCTCCATATAGGTAGCCCCGGTGACCAGCCCCTGGATATTAAAACTCTCTCTTTTCCTGGCCATATGAATGCCAGGAGTCTTGGGTAAGACGTACTGGGTGGTAAGGCCGGAGAGCCATTGCTTGCTGAATAGGTAGATACTATCGGAACCCACTACAAATGCTTCGCAGTCAAATTCGGTCTGATTTAATCCACTGGAAACCAGACTTTCTTGATCGCTATAAGTAAAGCTGATGCTATCGATGGAAGGCGATCCGGAGCTCATGGAGGCTAATTCCACACGAAGTATATTCAGATTGTCTCTGTACCCCATGTTATTGCCGAAATCACCCACATAAATAAATTCATCGTCCCGGTCAATTTCTTCCCAATCCTGGTTGACCACCCCTGGCAGCATATAATTGCCAACGATCTCGGCTGTACCGGGGTTTAGCTGGTACAGTCTGGTATCCGTATCGTCATTATGGGTCCATAAATATCCGTCCCAATGCATTAATCCTGAAGTCTCACTAAGCTGCCTATCCAGGTCAAGGGTCCAGGAAGGCTCTACCTGGGGAATCTGGTAGATGCAGCTATGATCATCCTGGGTGGCTTCCCTGTCATAATTGATGGCCAGGGGATCGGTACAGCCCGGTTGACCCGAGGTGCAAGATACTTGCGAATACAGAATAAGCAGCAGAAGATATTCAGGAAGGAGATATTTCATCAGGGCAATTCTATGTATTTCTTCATTCCATCAGTGAACCAGACTTGATAGGCGCCAATTTCATCCCCGTAAATGAAATAAGCATCCACCCCTTTCTGATCCCTGACAAAATCCCTGGCCTTTTCCAGGCCCAGGACCATACAGGCCGTTGCATAGGCATCGGCCGTCATGCATTCATCGGCTAAAATAGTCACGCTGAGCAGGCTGGAAGCCTCCGGATAACCGGTCAACGGATCAATGGAGTGGGTGATCTTTACCCCCTCCTTTTCATAAAATTTCCGGTAGTTGCCCGAGGTAGCCAGGGAACGGTTGTGCATGGAAATGATTACCTGCAGCTGTTCCCCGGGGATCATGTTCCCGAATTCGGGACGATCCACTCCGATTCTCCAGAAATTACCTTTCTCATTAACACCCCTGGTACGGATCTCCCCCCCGATCTCCACCATATAGTTCTTACATCCCAGGCCCTCCAGGTAGGCGGAGACCACATCCACCGCGTAACCCTGGGCAATGGCATTTACATTCAGTTTCACGTGAGGATTCGCCTTACGAACCTGATCTCCATAGAGAAAAACCTTATCCATGCCCACATACTGCAGCAGACTATCCACCAGAGCACTGTCCAGGTCCTGCTTCTCACCCGGGCCAAAACCCCAGGCATCGATCAGGGGAGCCAGGGTAATGTCAAAGGCCCCCCCGGTGACCTGGTAAACCCTTCCCGATTCACGAAAAACGGTACGGAACAGGGAATCGGTCTTTACCCCAGTTTCGTTTCTGTTGATGGCACTGATGATGCTGGTACTGTCATAGGAGTTCAGAGAAGCATCGAATACTTTCAGGACCGAGTCAATCTGCTCCTTCAGATTCTGCTCCCCGGGGTGCTGGCAGGTAAGGTGATAGGTGGTTCCCTGGGTAAAGCCCTGCAGATATAGGTACTCCGCATCTGAGGCGGGATTGCAGGAGCTGGGCCAGGCCAGGCCAGCCAGCAGTACCAGTAATATAAAGGGTCCGGATTTCATGGGAGGGGTCCAGGTCTCATCGCTCTTTCAAAAACAAACTCCAAGATACGAAATGGCTGTCACATAAACCACCACTTTTACATGGCAAAACAGAAAAGGCATATCTGCAGGCGGTCCTCCCCCAATTCTTTCATCTTAACGATACTGTTGCTAATGGAGCGGTCTCTTCTATATTCTCCTAAGGAAAATCCCCTGTGTGTTTTAGAGGAGCCTTAGCCAGCCAAAGGCTGGGTTCAGCGACAGTTAAAATACACAGGGGAATTTCCCTAACCGAAGTCGTCAAAGTCGATCATCTCATCAGGCACTCCCATGTTATAGAGGAGGTTGGATACAGCACTGTTCATTTGTGGCGGGCCGCACATGTAGTATTCAATCTCTTCCGGCTCCTCGTGGTAGCGCAGGTAGTTGTCATAAAGTACCTGGTGGATAAATCCAACGGGGCCGTCCCAGTTGTCCTCCTCGGTGGGTTCCGAAAGAGCAATATTGAAAGTGAAATTAGGGAACTCCTTTTCGATGTCCCTGAAGTGGTCCTCGTAAAAGATCTCCCTCCTCGAACGTGCCCCATACCAGTAACTGACTTTCCGTTTGGTCTTCAGGGTATGGAAGAGGTGAAAAATGTGGGAGCGCATGGGGGCCATGCCGGCACCTCCGCCCACATAGACCATCTCATTCTTCGTATCCTTGATAAAGAACTCCCCGTAGGGACCCGATACCATCACCTTGTCGCCGGGTTTGCGGGAGAAGATGTAGGAAGAACAAATTCCCGGATTCACATTCTTGAACCGGCCGTGGCTCACATCCCAGGGAGGAGTGGCGATACGGATATTCAGCATCACAATGTTCCCTTCGGCAGGATGGTTGGCCATGGAGTAGGCCCGGTAGGTCTCTTCGGGATTCTTCATATAAAGGTCCCACATGTTGAATTTATCCCACTCATCGCGGTACTCCTCCTCCACATCGATATCCTTGGAGAAATCAACCTCAACCCTGGGAACATCGATCTGGATATATCCACCCGATTTGAAGTTGAGCTTCTCCCCTTCCGGGAGCCTCACTACAAACTCCTTGATAAAAGTGGCCACATTGTGGTTGGAAACCACCTCGCATTCCCATTTCTTGATTCCCATCACCTCTTCGGGAATCTGGATGGTCATATCTTCACGAAGCTTCACCTGGCATCCCAGCCTCCACTGCTGCTGCTGCTCCTTACGGGTAAAGAAGCCCGTTTCGGTGGGAAGAATAGAGCCTCCCCCTTCCAGTACCTGGCACTTGCACATGCCACAGGTTCCTCCGCCTCCGCAGGCCGAGGGCAGGAAAATCTCATTGTTCGACAGGGTATTCAGCACGGTGCTTCCCGGGGATACCGTAAACTCCTTGTCATTGACCTTCAGGATCACATCTCCCTGCGGGGTCAGTTTATACCTGGCATAAAGCAGCATCACCACCAGCAGCAGGATCACAAACAGGAAAACGGCTGCGCTGATCAAAATCACCGTAATTGTTGAAGTGAGAAAAATCATAGTTCTTATAATTTAATACCCATAAAACTCATAAATGCGATCCCCATCAGACCGGTAATAATAAAGGTGATGCCCAGTCCGCGCAGTGGTGCGGGAACATTGGAATACTGGATCTTTTCACGGATGGCTGCGATGCCCACAATGGCCAGGAACCAGCCCACCCCTGAACCAAGCCCGAATACCGTGGCTTCGGCAATATTGGCATATTCACGCTCCTGCATAAACAGAGAGCCTCCCAGGATGGCGCAGTTCACCGCGATCAGCGGCAGGAAGATTCCCAGCGAGGTATAGAGTGTGGGCGCAAATTTCTCGATGACCATCTCCACCAGCTGCACCATGGAAGCGATCACAGCGATGAACATGATGAAAGTGAGAAAACTCAGGTCCACATCGGCCAGCGTGGGATTAATCCAGGTCAGGGCCCCGGCCTTCAGGATAAACTTCTCCAGAAGGAAGTTAATGGGAACGGTAAATCCGAGTACAAAGATCACAGCGATCCCCAGTCCCGTGGAAGTCTTCACCGTTTTGGAAACGGCGAGGTAGGAACACATGCCCAGGAAATAGGCAAAGATCATGTTATCGATGAAGATGGACTTGACAAATATGTTGACTAAATTTTCCATGAATGCTAATTTCTATTGTTCAAAAAAAATGAGTTAGTCCTCAATCAGGTCTTTCCGGCGCGAACGCTGTACCCAGATAATAACACCCACCACCACCAGGGCCATGGGGGGCAGGATCATCATCCCGTTATTTACATAACCGGCATTGTAAAAGGCCTGAGGAATCACCTGTATATCCAGCAGGGTACCCGATCCGAGCAACTCCCTGAAGAAAGCCACAATAATCAGGATGACGGCATAACCGGCCGCATTGCCCAATCCGTCGAGCAGCGAGGCCCAGGGCTTGTTGGCCAGCGCAAAAGCTTCCAGACGACCCATGATAATGCAGTTGGTAATAATCAGGCCCACAAAGACCGAAAGCTGCTTGCTCACGTCGTAGGCATAGGCCTTCAAAACCTGGTCGACCAGGATCACCATGGTGGCAATCACTACCAGCTGAACGATAATCCGGATCCGTGGCGGAATGGATTTCCTCAGCAGGGAAATCACCACATTGGAAACAGCCATCACCACCATCACCGAAATGGCCAGAACAATGGAGGGTTTGAGCTTTACAGTAACCGCCAGAGCAGAACAGATTCCCAGTACCTGAACGGTAATGGGATTGCTCTTCCCCAGTGGCTCGGTCAGAAGCTTCAGGTTTTTCGGCGACAATAAAGGTTCCTTTTCAGTACTCATAGCTTAGTTATTTGCAAGTTCTTTAAAATGGGCCACATAGCCTGTCATGCAGTCGATAATCATCTCTTCGAGTCCTTTCGAGGTAATGGTTCCCCCTGAAATAGCATCCACCTGGTGTTTGTGCGAGGGATCGGCCCCTCCCTTTACCACCTCGATGGAAACAAATTCACCGGCCTCATTAAAAATCGTCTTCCCGGTAAAAGGCTCCTGGAACCAGCCCGTATTGATCTCCGCACCCAGTCCCGGCGTCTCCCCTTTGTGGTCAAATACGGCTCCCGAGATCGTATTCATATCCTCCTCAAAAGCGATATATCCCCAGATAGGGCCCCAGAGCCCTTTGCCCTGGAGGGGGACCACATATTTTTTTGGTCCGTCGTTCTCCGAATAAACAAAAACCGGGTAGTTCCGCTCCTCCCTGGCTAAACGTATTTCGGCAGGGAGATTCAGCATCACTTCAAAGGCGTCGGCCTCCAGCATGTTGCCTTCGAAATCGACCACATAGGAAGCTGTAATAAACTGTTCGAATTCCTCATTGATGTAAGTGTTCTTATCAGCCGCCTCAGTTGCATTTTCAGCCCTGCCCACCGTACGGAGAACGTCCTGTTTCTTTTCGATCTCCACATTCATCTCCTGGAGCGGCTTCAATTGCGTGGAAACGAATGAAAGCAGCACGGCCACAATCGTTACCATGATCAGCGAAAAGACAAAAATGTATGTGTTGCTAAAACTTCTCATGTTCGTTTCGTAAAATTAGGTTGCAATTACTTTAGCTCTTTTCAATCTCTTCTTGATATTGGCCTCAATGATGTAGTGGTCAATCAAAGGAGCGAAGACATTCATCAGCAGAATAGCCAGCATAACCCCTTCCGGATAGGCCGGGTTGAGCACCCGGATCAGGATGGCCAGGAAGCCAATCAGGAAGCCATAGATCCATTTGCCTCTTTCGGTCTGAGCCGCAGTTACCGGATCGGTGGCCATATAGACCGCGCCAAAGGCAAAACCTCCCAGAAGCAGGTGCTCCCAGAAAGGAAGTGCCATAAATGCATTGACAGCAAAGAGATTCAGGAGCACGCCCATAACTGCACCACCGGCAAATACGGAAAAAATAATCTTCCAGCTGCCCACCCCGGTCAGGATCAGGATCGCGGCCCCGATCAGGATCGCCAGGGTGGAAGTCTCCCCGATGGATCCGGGGATGGTCCCCAGAAACATGTCCCAGGTGGTGTAAGCTTCCCCCAGTCCGTTTACAAAAGAGGAGGTATTCTGTGCCGCCTGTCCCAGGATGGTGGCTCCCGAATAGCCGTCAATCACCCCTGTTCCGTCGGTCAGCCCGGCAATCCATACCTTGTCGCCCGACATCTGGCTGGGATAGGCAAAGAAGAGGAAGGCCCTGGCCACCAGGGCAGGGTTCAGGATGTTCATCCCGGTTCCCCCGAAGACCTCTTTCCCGATCACCACGGCAAAAACAGTGGCAACGGCCACCATCCAGAGGGGTACATCGGCAGGCATCACCAGGGGAATCAGCATCCCGGACACAAAATATCCTTCGGCCACTTCCTCGTTGCGCCACTGGGCAAAGGCAATCTCGATCCCCAGACCCACCACGTAAGAGACAATGAAGATGGGCAATATCTTCAGGAACCCGAACCAGACCATCTGCCAGAAACCGGCGGCCTCTCCCAGGGCCTGGAAGTGATGGAAGCCGGTGTTCCAGATCCCGAACAGCAGGGCCGGCACCATGGCAATCATGACGAGGATCAGGGATCTCTTCATATCATTGGCATCCCTGATATGCACCCGTCCGGTGGTCACCTTGTCCGGCACAAAGAGAAAAGTCTCAATGGCTTCAAATCCCGCCAGGAACATGTGAAGCTTACCCCCCTTTTCAAACGGGGGTTTGATCTTATCAACAAATCGTCGTAAACTCATGTGTAAACTATGTATGTATTATTCTTCCATTTCTTTCCGAAGTGCCTTCAGCCCGTCCCGGAGAATTTTAGTAACGGGCGTCTTGGAGGTGCAAACAAACTCGCAAAGGGCCAGATCCTCCTCATCCAGCTCGTAAATTCCCAGTTGCTCCATCTTGTCAATATCATTCACCAGGATGGCTTTCAGCAACTGCATGGGATAAATATCCATGGGCAGCACCTTTTCATATTCACCGGTCATCACGAAGGGTCGCTTTCCTCCGTGGTAATTCGTGTCCATATCAAACTTCCGCCTGGGAGTCAGCCACCTGGAAGCAAAGGACCTGGCCACAGACATCTTTTTGAATCCCGGCAGGATCCATCCGAACAGTTCATGGTAATTGCCTTCCCGGATCACGGTGACCTGAGAATCAAAGCAGCCCACATATCCTTTTTCCGCATCAATCTGTTTTCCCTGGAGCACATTCCCGCTGATCACCCGGTTGTCACCCTCTTTCAGCTGATTTTCCAGGATAGGGGCTACTTCGGTTCCCCGAATGGTCCTGTAGTACTGGGGCTTTTCCACCCTGGCCCCCGTTAGTGCCACCACCACCGAGGGATCATATTTCCCGGTTTTAAAAAGGCGCCCGATGGCAATCACGTCCTGGGGCTGAACCACCCAGATCACCTCTCCCTTATTGATGGGGTCCAGCTTATGAATCTGGATGCCCACATTCCCGGCAGGATGTGGACCCGAAAAACGGTTGACCTCTACTCCTTTGATATCGCTGAGGGTACGAACGGAAGGGTATCGGCCATCCAGGTTCAGATGCACTTTCCCTTCGGTGAGCCGCCTCAGGGCATTGACCCCCCACTGAAAATCGGCTTCCGAATCCTTGAGCAGAAAATCAAAATCAGGAGCCAGAGGAGCCGTATCAAAGGCCGAGATGAAAATCGACTTGGGGACCTCGTCCGTTTTTGCAATAACCGTGTAGGGACGCCGCCGGATCAGCGGCCAAAGCCCGCTGTTCAGTAGATTCTCCACAATCTGCTCCCGCTTCATCTCAGAAGGATCTCCCTGCATGAACGTTTCAGCCGTATCCTTCCCGTCGTCCTCCAGAACAACTTCGATGATCCTTCTGCGCTCCCCCCGGTTGATAGAGGACAGGATCCCGCTCACCGGCGAGGTGAATTTTATCTCAGGGTGGTACTTGTCGTAAAAAATGGGGGTTCCCACCTTCACCTCATCGCAGAGTTTTGGAATGATCTTCGGAGTTAGTCCGTGCCAGTCGCCCGGCTTGATTGCATAGGTCCTGGCCCTGGGGGCCTTCACATAAATAAGCTCGGCCTGTCCGTTCATCCTGATGTCCAGACCCTTTTTAATCTTGATTACCTCAGCCATGGATTATTTTGTAACAGATATAATAATCTTAAAATGAATTATAAAAATAATTAAATTTACCTACTCTCAAAGCGTGGTAAATATATTCAAGGGCATGCTTCCTGCACGCAGGTCCCTGACAGATCATACAGATTGCGATATTATGAAAATAGCCTCCGTTCTCATAACATATTTAATGCTGATACAGGTCAGTTTTGTCCCTGCCGCTGGTCAGGAACTCTATTCGGACGACCAGGGACAGGTGCGTGAGATGGTTCTCGATCATAGTATAAAAACCGTTCAATTGTACCGGGAAGGCTGGCCCATGAGCTATCCGGTGGTCCGGCTCAGCGAAGATGTCCCCCTGATCCTGGAGTTTGATGACCTCTCGGAAGAACAGCCCGCCTTTATGTACCGGATGATCCACTGCAACGCCGACTGGACACCCTCTGACCTGAGTGAACAGGAATACCTGGAAGGCTACCCCGAAAATGAGATCCGGACTTCAGTTCCATCCTTTAACACCTATACCAGTTACCTGCACTACCGCCTCCGGATCCCCAACGAAGACACCCGGCTTTTGCTGTCGGGCAACTACCTCCTGCTGGTCTATCGCGACAGGAACCCCGACGACGTGGTCTTCACCAGGCGTTTTATGATGACCGAAGGGAGGGTAAACATTGAGGCCAACGCCCATATTCCGGATTTGAACCCGTACAAAGGCTGCTGCCAGGAAGTGGATTTCACCGTGAACCATGCCGGTATCACCATCGATGATCCCTTCAGCGAAACCAGGGCGGTGGTATACCAGAACGGCCTCTGGGATCTGGGCATTGATATCTTGCAGCCCTACATGATCCGGCCGGGACAGCTGGTATACGACTATCAGAAAGAGAATATCTTCCAGGGGGGAAATGAATTCCGCTTTTTCGATACCAAGAATACCCGGACCCCCACCTACTTCGTGCAGGAAATCAACTTCGTGGATCCCTTCTTCCATTTTGAGTTGAAACCCGACCAGCCCCGCTCCCCTCACAATTATTTCTTCCAGGAAGATATAAACGGCCGCTATGCCATTGAGGCGGAAGGGAGCCAGGATCCGGGAGTGGACAGCGATTATGTGGTGGTGCACTTCCGCCTGGAGATGCCTTTGCCCCTGGAAGGTTCCGTCTATATGACCGGAGCACTGACCAACTGGCAGTTTGATGAACTGAGCCGCATGGAATATAATGATCAGGAACAGGCCTATATGCTTAACCTGCTGCTGAAACAGGGGGTCTATAACTACAGGTATCTATTTCTGCCTGCCTTCAGCGAACAGTTTGACATGGCCGAAATAGAAGGAAGTCACTTTGAGACCGGGAACGAATACCTGATCCTCTTCTATCACCGCCCACCGGGCTCCCGGTACGACCGCCTCCTGGGTCACCAGGTGATACACACCAACCAGTAAGAAAAAGGCTTTCCGTGCAATTTTGAAGGGCTTCAGAGCCCGATGCTGTCCGATATCTCCCTCATGGCATCCACCGAGATCCGGATAAACTCATCCAGGGGAATCCCGATCTCTTCACATTCCAGAATGTGATCCCGGTTCACGCTGGCGGCAAAGGCCTTCTCCTTCATCCGTTTGCGGACCGACTTATATTTTACACTGGCAATCTTTTGATCCGGGTAGACCAGCGTGGTGGCATAGATCAGGCCGGTGATGGTCTCCCCGGCTGCCAGGGCATGCTGAAAGCGGGTGGTCCTGGGGATTCCGGTGGCCTTTTCGTTATGCATGCGGATGGCATCGAGCATTTCCTCATCAAATCCAAAATCTGCCAGCAGTTCCTCCGCTTTTAAGGCATGCACCCTGGGATCGGCCTGGGTAAGCTCCACATCCACATCGTGCAGCAGGCCGGCCAGGCCCCAGCGATCCTCCTCCTCGCCCAGTCTCTTTGCCAGGGCACGCAATACGGCCTCCGAGGCCAGAGAATGAATGAAAGTCTTCTCATTTTTCACATGTTCGCGTAAGCGCTCCACCGCTTTTTCTCTTGAAATATCCACGGCTACCTGGCGATAATGATTGGTTTAACCACCACATCCTTCCCCGAAGAAATCTGAATAAAGTACAGGCCTGGCTGTTGGGGACTCAGGTCCAGTTCAAGGACCTGTAAGCCGGGTTCAAGTTTACGTTCAAGCAGTACAGCACCGCTGGCACTGATCACAAACAACTGTCTTGTCTCCGGCTCTCCCAGATTCACATAAAAATGCCCTTCACCCGGGTTGGGATAGATGCTTATAAGCCCTTCAGCGGCCTCAATTCCTGTGGGACTAAGTCCCGAGATGCTCAGATCAAAAGTGCCGTAAGCTCCCGAACCATCCCGGGCAATGGCCAGGACTTCCGCTTCTCCCTCGCCCAGGGCAATAAATAAACCCTCCGAGGTAATGGAACCCACCGGGCTGCCCGCAGAACTGCTCACGTGCCAGAATACATCCTTGTTACTTGCATTGAACGGGCTAACATTCGCATAAAGCTGTAGCATATCCCCTGTATCCAACACAGAAACGTTCCCGGCGGAAGTCACTTCAATGCTCAGGACCTCAACAACTGCAGGCAGAATAGTCAGCATATAGTCTCCGCTTATTCCGGAACCATCCCGGGCCGAGGCTATCACCTGCACCAAACCCGTATTCCCGGCAGTAAGCAGTCCCCCGGCATCCACGGAGGCCGTTCCGGAGATCTCAATAACACTCCATTCCAGATACTTGTTGGAGGCATTTTCCGGAAGGATGTTTGCATAAAACTGCAAGGTACGAAGCGATTCCAGGCTGTTGACACCTCCTGCCGAAACAATCTCAATGCTTTCTACCAGGACTTCGGGTAATGTAATCGATATATAAAAGATTTCATCCACCCCGGAAGCGTCAGCTGCAGTGGCCACAATGCCCACAGTTCCCGGATTCCCCGCCGTTAATAGTCCCGATGCACTGATGCTGGCGCTTCCCGTTTGGTTGATTACGCTCCAGAGGATATCCGAGTTGCTGGCATCCTCCGGAAGTACCTGGGCCGAAAATTGCAGTGTCGATCCCGTTTCCAGGCTTGTAATTTCACCCGCCGAAAATATGGTGATTTCTTCCACCAGTATGACCGGTGGAAGAATGTCTAAAGCAAAGTTATCTGTCACACCCGAACCGTCCAGGGCCGCCGCCAGAACAGTCACGGTACCCGGATCTCTGCCTATCAGGAATCCACTGCTTGTTATGGTGGCTGTACCGCTGCCATCGATAACACTCCATTCAACTCCCGGATTGCTGGCTTCCTCGGGAAGCACTTCAGCCGAGAACAGCAGGGAGGATCCCGATTCCACACTTGTGGCACCGCCATTCGAAGATATGATTATGTTTACCACCGGGATAACAGGAAGGACAACACTCAGAGAAAAAGTGTCTGCCACCTGTGACCCATCTTCGGCTTTAGCAATCACCTGAACGGTGCCGGCTGTCAGGCCGGTCACCAGTCCCTCCCCCGATACACTGGCTGTCCCGCTTTCATTAACGATGCTCCAGAGAACCGTGGTATTGCTTGCCTCCTGGGGCGACACACTGGCAAAGCACTGAAGACTTTGTCCCTCCGGAAGTTCAGTCTCCCCCCCGGCGGTGGTAATCAGAATATCGCTTACCGGAACAAGCGGATCGAGGACAGGCACCAGAAGAGTATCTGCAACTCCCGAACCGTCGAGGGCCCTGGCAAGCACCCGGACTTCCCCGGGCTGTCCGCCCCTGATCAATCCGTCCTGGCTGATGGTCGCCGTCCCGCTACCCTGGAGCACGCTCCACTGAATCTCCTGGCTGGTAGCGTTTTCAGGCAGAACTGTGGCCAGCAGCTGCAGCTGTTGGCCCGTCATAACACTTGTATCCCCCGTGGCATAAAGCCCGATATCGCTTACCGCAATCTCGTTATCCCAGCCTGCAATCCTGGCCAGCATCCACCACATGGCTTTGGCCAGGCGCAGAGCTCCCACCTCACCGATGTGATCCCCGTCCTCGGTAAAAGAGATCAGGTTCCAGTTTGCGTCGTAATCCAGCATATTCTCAGGGTGGATCTGTGCATGGGGCCGGGGACTTCCATCGTCGTTCCAGACTGCCATGTTCTGTTCTCCACTGTTGCTCCAGCACAAAATATCTGCATAGTCAAATAATATCCTGGAGGCATCCCCGGCTACATGGGCTCTGATATAATCATGTTTAATCTCACGCTGGAAGCCATTTTCAGTGCCAGCATGTTCGGGCCAGTCCACCGGACCTGTAGTATATATCCATTTCGTGGGGTAAGAATTATCTGTAGAGTGCTGATTATACGATTCCACGGCTTCCAGATAAGTATCCATGCTTACACTGTTGCCTGTCAGGGCCTGATCTTCAGCATCCAGTCCCCATCGCATGCTTCCCTCGGGGCTTCCTGAGGAACGGCCGGCCCAGCGAACCTGATATACCGGATCTTCAAGCCCTCCCGGTTCATCTCCCAGGGTCATGTCCCAGCACCAGCCAAAACCCATCACATCAAAAGGGTTTCCTGTGGCAGCCTGGTCACTGATATCATCCTTTATACCGGCAACACCGGCCTCTGAGAAAAAGATATCTTCCCCGGCAATCATGTGCCTGCCCATCCTGAGATACTGACTTGTTTCGGAGGAAGGAGAACCCATGTTATAAATCTCCACCTGGTAGGTATTGTCCATCTCCTCAAGAAGTACCAACCCCAGCCTGTAAGCCAAAGAGTGGGACTCCCCGGCTATGGAAACCAGCATGGTCTTAACCGCATCTATATATTTTTGAGGTATTTGATTATATTGATCAACTACCGTATGATCAGCCACAATTTGTGCATTCATCATCAAATTGAAACAAATAAAGAAAATAATTAATTGTATGATTTTCATATTCAGCAATTTAATTATTTCTTTTCCCAATTAAATAATTCTTGACATAATTGGAAATACCTTCTTCCAAACTGGTAAATGCGTGAATATAGCCCACCTCTCTAAGTTTAGTCATATCCGCTTCAGTGAAATACTGGTAGGTATCCCGGATATCCTCGGGAGTATCAATGAACGTGATTACAGCCTTTTTATCCAATGCCCGAAAGGTGTTGCTTACCAGATCGCTAAAGGTTCTTGCTTTCCCGGTACCCAAATTATACAATCCGCTTTCGGGCCGTTTCTCCATCAGGAAAATGATGACCGGGACCACATCCTTCACATAAATAAAATCCCGGGCCTGCTCTCCATCCTTATAATCGGGATGATGCGACCGGAACAATTTCATTTGCCCGGTTTCCTGAATCTGCCTGAAGGCATGGTAAACCACAGATGCCATCCGGCCCTTGTGGTACTCATTAGGCCCATAAACATTGAAGAATTTCAGTCCGGCCCAGAAGAAGGGCTTGTGCTCCTGCTCCAGCACCCAGCGGTCGAACTCATTCTTGCTGCGTCCGTATGGGTTAAGCGGTTTTAACTCCGGAACCACCTGGTGGGAATCCACATAACCCTGTTCCCCCAATCCGTAAGTGGCTGCCGAGCTGGCATAGATCAGCGGCAGGCCAAACTCCACACATAAAGAATACACCGCTTTTGAATAGTCGAGGTTCAGCTCCAGGAATACTTCCCAGTCAGTCTCCGTGGTATCGGTGCGGGCACCCAGGTGAATGACCATCTGAACCTGCCGGTGATTTTCCCTGAGCCAGCTGCAGAACTCCCTCCTGTCCAGGAGCATTTTAAACTGCTTCCCGAAGTAATTCCGCTCTTTGTCAGGTCGGGAAAAATCATCCACCAGCACCAGGTCGTAATACCCTTCAGCATTCAATCCGGTGATCAGATTACTGCCTATAAAGCCTGCTGCTCCAGTCACAATTATCACCTTATAAAGATACGGATTTGTTCTGTTCTACAGAATACAGAAGAAGGGTTTTAAATAATATTTAACATCTGCTTATGAATAATTTGTTTCTTTGTACTCATGGAACAAATCAATAACGGCCTGGGTGAAAGCCAAACAGGCGGATACAACCGCATCGAAAGATGGGATGAGGAGACCACCTCCAGGATCACAGACTATTACGCAGAGATCCTGAACCTGCTGGGTGAGGATGCCCAGCGGGAAGGACTTAAAGAAACCCCGAAGAGGGTGGCAAAGTCCTTACAGTTCCTTACCCAGGGTTACGGGACAGATCCTTCCGATATTCTCAAGTCTGCCATGTTTCACGAAGAGTATTCCGAAATGGTCATCGTGAAGGATATCGAGCTCTTCTCTTTGTGCGAACATCATATGCTTCCCTTTATCGGGAAGGCACACGTGGCCTACATTCCCAACGGACGAATCACCGGCCTTAGTAAAATTGCCAGGGTCGTGGATGGCTATGCCCGAAGGCTGCAGGTGCAGGAAAGGCTAACGGTACAGATCAGGGACTGTATACAGGATACCTTAAAACCACTGGGTGTGGCGGTGGTCATCGAAGCCCTGCACCTTTGTATGGTCATGCGCGGTGTTCAGAAGCAGCATTCGGTTACCACCACCTCTGCTTTTACAGGCGCTTTCATGAATTCAGACAAAACAAGGGAAGAATTCATTCACCTGATTGGGAACAAGCTACATTGATATTTAATTAGACTATGAAAGCATACGTATTCCCCGGACAGGGGGCACAATTTGTGGGAATGGGCAAGAAATTGTATGAACAAAGTGCCCGGGCCAGGGAGATGTTCGAAGAGGCCAATGAGATACTGGGTTTCAGGATCACCGACCTGATGTTCGACGGAGAGGAGGAGGATCTGAAACAGACCCGCGTCACCCAGCCGGCCATATTTCTGCACTCCGTGATCCTGGCTTCCACCCTGGATGACTTTCATCCGGATATGGTGGCCGGCCATTCCCTGGGCGAGTTCTCCGCGCTGGTTGCCAACCGGGCTCTCTCTTTTGAAAACGGGCTGAACCTGGTATTTAAAAGGGCCATGGCCATGCAGAAGGCCTGCGAGCTGCAATCGTCCACCATGGCAGCCATTATCGGCCTGGAGGACGAACAGGTGGAAGAGGTGTGCCGGGAGATCGATGAGATCGTCGTGGCCGCCAACTACAACAGCCCGGGACAGATCGTCATTTCCGGATCGCTTCCGGGCATTGATGCGGCCGTGGAGAAGCTTTCTGCCCTGGGAGCCAAACGCGCCCTGAAACTGGCTGTGGGGGGTGCCTTCCACTCGCCCCTGATGGAGCCTGCCCGCTTGGAGCTGGAAGAGGCCATTCAGGCCGCTCCCTTTGCAACTCCCCTTTGTCCGGTCTATCAAAACGTGAACGCCCTTCCCTCCGTAGACCCCGGAAGCATTAAAGCAAATCTGGTTTCACAGCTGACTTCCCCGGTCCGGTGGACCCAGACTGTCAGGCAGATGATTGCCGACGGGGCCGGCTCCTTTACCGAAGTAGGACCGGGCAAGGTCCTGCAGGGCCTGATTAAGAAAGTCGACCGGGGCATGGAGACCCGCAGTGCCTAGTCCAATCCCCTGAATTCACCGGCACATGAAGATTAAAAAAATTGGAGGTACCTCTTTAGGCAGTGCTCAGAACATCCGGATGGTCAAACAGATTCTGGATGGCCACAAGGAGCACTGCGTGGTGGTGATCAGCGCCTCCGACGGGGTCACGGACCGGCTGATTCATGCCGCACAACTGGCACGGGATCAGCAGGTCGCTTACCAGGAGCTGGCCGGAGGACTCCGCTATACCCATCTGGAACTTGTTAATGACCTGCTGGAAGGTCCTCTTCGGCAGAAAGCCGTCCGGGAGGTGAACCATCTGCTAGATGAGTTCGAGGAGATTCTGCGGGGGGTGTTCCGTCTTCGCGACCTGAGTGCCCGGACCCAGGATCTGATCCTCAGTTTCGGGGAGAGGCTCTCGGCCTCTATCGTGGCCTGGTATCTGGACGACGCGCTCTGCATCGATGCCAGGGAACTGATCCGGACCGACAGCCAGTTTGGAAACACTACGGTGGATTTAGAAGTGAGTTACCGGGCCATTGCCGAACGCTTCAGGGATATCCGTCAGCTTACCGTGCTTCCCGGATTCATTGCTTCCGACCAGGATGGTGAAACCACCACCCTGGGCAGGGGCGGATCGGATTATACGGCAGCCATTGTGGCCGCAGCCCTGGGCGCCGAAGTCCTGGAGATATGGACCGATGTGGATGGCTTTATGACCGCCGATCCGAAGATTGTCCCGAAGGCATACACCGTTAAATGCATGAGCTATGAAGAGGCCATGGAGCTTTCCCACTTTGGCGCCAGGGTCATCTACACCCCCACCCTGACCCCGGCTTACAAGTCCGGCATTCCCATACGGGTAAAAAACACCTTCAATCCGGAGCTGCCCGGCACGCTTATCACCACAGGAAGCCTCTGCCGGCAGAACGAACTGATCAAAGGGATCTCCTCGATCAACTATGTCAGCCTGGTGACCGTCAGGGGAACCGGTATGGTAGGCAAAACCGGCACCTCAGCCCGGGTATTCAGCTCCCTGGCCAGGGCTCAGGTAAATGTGATCCTGATCACCCAGGCCTCTTCCGAAATGACCATCTCCTTTGCCGTCTCCCCGGCCGACGAAAGTAAGGCTGTGGCAGCCCTGCAGGAAGAGTTCGAGGTGGAGATACAGCTGCGCAAAGAGATGCAGATCGAGGTAATCAACAGGCTCTCCATCATTGCCATCGTGGGCGAAGGGATGCGCCACACACCCGGTATCTCGGCCATCCTGTTTCGTTCCCTGGGCAGAAACGGGATCAGTGTGATCGCCACCGCCCAGGGCTCCAGCGAACTGAATATCTCGGTGGTGATCGAGGTCAACAGCCTGAAAAAAGCGATGAATGTGATCCACGAAGGCTTTTTCCTCTCGGATTACCGCGAATTGCACCTCTACCTGGCCGGACTGGGAAACGTGGGGAAGAAATTTTTGCTGCAGCTGCAAACACAGCAGGAAAAACTGATGGAGAACCTGAAACTGAAGATCAACCTGGTGGGGATTATCAACAGCCGGAAAATGATCATCGATCCGGAAGGGATCGACCCGGCGGCCTACCTGGAGCGGCTGGAATCGGGCGAAAATTCCGACCTGGACCTGATGATAGAAGCCATCGGCAAAAACAACCTGCGAAATTCGGTCTTTATCGATTGCACGGCCAACGAACAGGTGGGCATGGTCTACGAACGGCTCTTTGAAAAATACGTTTCGGTGGTCACTGCCAATAAGATCGCTGCCAGTTCTTCCTACGGGTATTACCAAAAGCTTAAAAGCACAGCCATCCGGAACGGGGTCAAATTCAGCTTTGAGACCAATGTGGCGGCAGGACTGCCCGTGATAAGCACCATCAACGACCTGATTAAAAGCGGGGACCGGATCCTGAAGCTGGAAGCGGTTGTTTCAGGGACCCTCAATTACATCTTCAATACCATGAGCAGCAAGATTCCCTTCAGCAAAGCCATCCGGATGGCCAAGGAGGAGGGCTACTCGGAACCCGATCCCCGGCTCGATCTGAGCGGTACCGATGTAAAACGAAAGCTGCTGATCCTGGCAAGAGAATCGGGTTACCCCCTGGAAGAAAAAGATATAGAGGTGCAGCCCTTCCTGCCGGAGGCTCTTTTTGAAGGGAGCCAGGAGGCCTTCTGGGAGGGGGTCAGGGAGCTGGATAAGGAGTTTGAGGAGAAGCGTATCGGGATGGAAGAGAGGGGCCTGAAGTGGCGCTACCTGGCCAGGCTGGAGAATGGCAAAGGGGCCATGGGACTCGAGGAGGTGAATCCCACGCACCCGGCCCACGCCCTGGAGGCCAGCAACAATATCATCCTGATTACCAGCGACCGCTACCATGAACTCCCGCTGATTGTAAAAGGCTATGGCGCAGGGGCGGAGGTTACTGCCGCCGGGGTTTTTGCGGACGTTATCCGGGTGGCAAACGTATAAAAACAGCCAGCAGAGAAGCAGGCCTGCATCGCAGGCCGCAGCGACAGAGCAGTTTGAAATGACAGAAAGAAAAAATATAGAGGCTGTCATCCTGGATATGGACGGGATCCTGATCGATTCGGAGCGTCACTGGCAGCTCACCGAGCGCGCCATTTTTGCCGAACTGGGGATCGATCTGAGCGAAAAGCTGCTGGTCGAGACCAGGGGACTGAACACCGGGGAGATGATGGCCCACTGGTCGGCCCGTTTCCCTCTGGATGGACGTGATACGGCAGCCCTGATGAAGGAGTACGACCGGCGCATGGTGGAGACCATGAAAAAAGAGGTCCCGCTGATGGAGGGCGCCCGCGAGCTGATCGGGATGTTCCGGGGGCAGGGACTGCCTCTGGCGCTGGCCACCTGCTCCACCCCGGAGCATATCGATGCCGTGATGGAGAAGCACGGATTGCGCGATTCCTTTGACCACCTGGTTTCCGCCGCTGTGGATATGCCGGGGAAGCCCCACCCGGAGGTCTTCCTTCGCACGGCCCGGCTTCTGAAGGCCGATCCCACGCGCTGCCTGGTATTCGAGGACTCCTTCAACGGCCTGGTGGCTGCCAAGGCAGCCAGGATGATCGTGGTGGTCATGCCCGATCCCCTGGAATTTAAGCAGGAACGCTTTGGTGCAGCGGATCTGAAGATTGGCTCTCTGACCGAATTTACACTGGATACACTAAACAAGCTGCAGAAGAAACCATGAGTAGCAAGGAGATAAAAGTATTCGGACCGGCAAGCGTCTCCAATGTGGGACCCGGGTTTGACCTGCTGGGATTTGCCCTGGAAGCGCCCGGCGATGAATTGATCGTCCGGAGAAACGGCACCTCCGGACTGGTGCTCTATAATCAGACCGAGTACAGGCTTCCCGCCGATCCGGAACTGAATGTGGCTGCGGTGGCTGCAGCCTCCCTGCTCAGGGAGCTGCACAGCTATGAAGGTTTCGACCTGGTCTTTACCCGGAAGATAGCTCCGGGAAGCGGTGTGGGATCCAGTGCGGCCAGCTGTGTGGCAGCCGTGATGGGAATTAACGAACTGCTGGGCTCACCCTTTGAAACAGCCGAACTGATCCCCTTTGCCCTGGAAGGGGAAAAGGTGGCCAGCGGATCCACCCATGCCGATAACATTGCTCCGGCCCTGCTGGGTGGCATCACCCTGATCCGGGGTTACGATCCTCTGGATATCAAACACATCCCCTACCCCGACGATCTGTGGTGCTCGGTTTTACATCCCCATCTGGAAATTAAGACCGCCGAAAGCCGGAAACAGATCCCGCAAACGGTTCCCCTGGAGATTGCCCTGAAACAGTGCGGGAACCTGGCCGGACTGGTAGCCGGACTCGCCACGGGCGACTACCCCCTGATCAGCCGGTCGGTAAACGATCACCTGGCCGAACCCTATCGCATCCACCAGCTGCCCGATTTTGCGGAACTGAAAAAATCGGCCCTGGATGCCGGTTCAGTAGGAACCGGACTCTCCGGGTCGGGCCCCTCCGTATTCAGCCTTTGCCGGGGAGAGGAGATGGCCGCCAGCGTGGGCAAGGTTATGCTTTCTCATTTTAAGTCCCGGGGAATCGATTCGAGGCTTTACATCTCCCGGATCAGCCAGGCAGGATGCAAAATTATCTGACATGCACTACTACAGCACCAGCAACCGGGAGTTAAGGATCCCTCTGAAAGAAGCGGTTATCAAAGGGCTGGCGGCCGATCGCGGGCTCTTTATGCCGGCCTCGATCCCCGTCCTTAACAGGCGGACCCTGGAAGGATTCAGGGGGATGGAACTTCCCATGATCGCCCGGACACTCTCCGCTGCTCTCTTTGGATCGGATATCCCTGCTGCGGAACTGAAAAAAATCACCGAAGAGGCCATCAACTTCGATACCCCGCTGGTGCAGGTGGAAGAGAAACTCTATGCCCTGGAACTGTTCCACGGTCCCACCCTGGCATTCAAGGATGTGGGTGCACGCTTCCTGGCCAGGCTCCTGGGCTATTATACCAGGAAAATGGAGGAGGATATCCATGTGCTGGTGGCCACCTCGGGCGATACCGGAAGCGCGGTGGCCAACGGTTTCCTGGGTGTAGAGGGGGTCCGGGTTCATGTGCTCTACCCCTCCGGCGGAGTCACCCCGCTCCAGGAGAAACAGTTCACCACCCTGGGCAAGAACATCACCGCCCTGGAAGTGGCCGGAAATTTTGACGACTGTCAGCTCCTGGTCAAAGAGGCTTTTATGGATGAAGAGCTGTGCGGAGGGATGAAACTGACCTCGGCCAACTCCATCAACCTGGCCAGGTTCCTGCCCCAGGCCTTCTATTATTTCAGGGGGTGGGCCCAGCTGGAACCGGGAACCCGGGTTTTCTTCTCGGTTCCGAGCGGGAATTACGGCAATATGACAGCCGGACTGGTGGCCAGGGAAATGGGACTGCCGGTGCATACCTTCCTGTCGGTAAATAACCTCAACGATGTAGTCGCCTCCTACCTGCTCACCGGGAGCTTCAAGCCCAGGCCCTCCACTTCGACCATTGCCAACGCCATGGATGTGGGCAATCCCAGTAATTTCGACCGGATTCTGGATCTCTTTCAGCGGAAACACGAGTGGATCACCCGGCATCTGCAGGGATACAGCTATTCCGATAAAGAGATCCGGGAGGTGATCGGCGAAGTATATAAAAGGACGGGCTACCTCTGCGACCCGCATGGTGCCACGGGATACCAGGCGGCTGTTTCCTACCGGAAAGAGCACCCGGAGCTTACCGGAATCTTCCTGGAAACGGCCCATCCGGCCAAGTTCAGAGAGAGTGTGGAAGAGGTCACCGGCGAAAGGGTGGAACTGCCCGGCAGGCTGGCCGCCTTCGCCGACAGGGAGAAATTGTCTGTGCCCCTCCCCAACGACTACCTGGAATTCCGGAACTACCTGCTAAGCAGCCGGTGATCCGTTCA
>JARGFM010000025.1 GCA_029210725.1 Bacteroidales bacterium
ACATTCAGGTGCCTGAAAACAGATCTACAATTACGACCGGTTTTTCACCAGAAGGATGAACGGGTAGAATCACATATATACCTGTCCATCCTGGCTTATCAATTGGTGAACACCATAAGGCATATGACTAAAGCGAAAGGTATTACACATGACTGGAGGAATATAGTCAGGATAATGAATACCCAGACCATACAATCAATCATCCTGAATGGTGAGACAAAAAAGTTCAGCATCCGAAAACCCTCTAAACCTATTATGGAAGCTCTGGAAATATATCAGGCTACTCGAACAAAATCAATGGTTCCTGATAAGAAAAAATATGTAGTGTACCATTAATTTCTTAATCCGCTGAAATTAAGATAGATAATTTCGTAAATTACCAAGTTGGGTTAAGAAAGATTTAAATCAATTCCAAAGGTGGATTCGGTTCCGGCGCGATTATTCGACTGCTGCGCAGTCTCATGAGCTCGAAAGCTTCGCTTTCTCGGTTCGAACTGTTCTCATCGCGCCCCTAAAACAAAAATGCCACCCTAAAGAGTGGCTTTTTTGTTTTATGTGATTCCGGCGCGATTCGAACGCGCGACCCACAGCTTAGAAGGCTGTTGCTCTGTCCAACTGAGCTACGGAACCGAGTTGCTTTTCGCGATGCAAAGATATAAAAAAGAATCCTTTTCTGAAGTGGTCCCGCTAATCCGGACTATTGATTTCTGATCCAGTTGACCAGACCCTTCATTTCCAGAATCTCCAGCAATTTACCGGGTAGGGGCTCAAAACCGAATTGCTGCTTACCCACTTCTACAATACCTGCCGCAAAGTCAATGCCAACAGGGTCGCCCACCTGGTAAGCAACTACCGCTCTGGGTAAAACGATAAGCGCTAAGCCCTGGTTTACCGCAGCACGGTAAAAGATCCGGTTTACCGATTTCACGATAACGGCCTTCACTCCTTTATGGGCCAGACCCACTGCAGGATGCTCCCTGGAGCTTCCACATCCAAAATTATCTCCGCCCAGTATGATATCACCGGCTCTGAGCTCTTCTGCAAAGCCGGGGTCAAAGCCCTTGAAAAGGTGAGGGAGGATGGCTTCAGGATCAGAACTCTGGATCTCATAGGTAAGGTTACCGGCAAACATCTGGTCGGTATTCAAATTGTCGATATCTCCGTAATTCCAGACCCCGTTTTTCCTGCGCCGGTCTCCCTCCTCAATACTTATACTTCCCGGTTGTGGCTTACGGAATGGGAATTTCTCCGTTCCCTTATCTGCTATTCTCGGATCAGTAATCTTCCCATGGATTACACTCAGGGCCACAGCTGCCGGAGAGGCCAGGTATATTTCGGCGTTCTTATTCCCCATTCTGCCCAGGAAATTCCTGTTGGCCGAGGAGATTACGCGCATATGGTCGGCCGGTATGCCCTGTCCCGTTCCCAGGCAGGGCCCGCAAGAGGAACTCAGCACATTGGCCCCTGCCTCCAGGAAAATGGTGATCAGACCCTCCTCAATGGCCTGCTGATAGATTTCCCGGGATGCCGGGATTACCAGCAACTGAACCCCTGTTTTTACCTTTTTATTCTTAAGTATGGCCGCAGCCTCACGCAGATCCTCGATCCGGCCATTGGTACAGGTGCCAATCATTCCCTGGTGTATATCCAGACCGGAAACCTCGGACAGTCCCTTTACATGGTCCACATGATGGGGTGCAGCCACCAAGGGAAAAACTTCTCCAAGGTCGATCTCCAATTCTCTCTGGTAAGCAGCTCCCTCATCGGCCCATACCCCTTCCATTTCTTCTCCCAGAAAATCATTCAGAACCTGGTCGGCTGGAAATACTGCATTTTTAGCCCCCATCTCGGAGGCCAGGTTAGCCAGGGTCATCCGGTCGGAAATATTCAGGGTCCGGACCGCCTCCCCATGGTACTCAATAGACATATAATTGGCCCCGGCAGATCCCAGGATCCCGATAATCCAAAGGCTCAGGTCTTTTGCATAAACCCCCTGCTTCAGCCTGCCCGTGAGAGTGATTTTCATCGATTCGGGGACCCGGAACCAGGTCTCGCCCCTCAACCATAGTCCGGCGGCTTCAGTCCGGTCAATTCCGGCGGCCATGACATTGAAGGCTCCCGAGGTACAGGTATGGCTGTCACTCCCTAAGATCACCATTCCTGGTTTTGCATAGCGGGCCATCAGCTGGTGACAAATACCGCTCCCTGCATCGTGAAACTTTTTTACACCCTGCTCCGCCACAAAATCGCGAATGGACTGATAAGTGTTGGCCAGGGCTGCACTTGTTGGAGGAGCATTATGATCCAGCACCACTACCAGCTGATCAGGGTCAGGAAGCGTTTGTCCGCCCATTTTCTCGAAGGTCTCTCGGATGCTGCCGGTATTATCGTGGGTCAGAATCAGATCCGGGCGGTGGAAAACAATGGAACCGGCAGGGGCGCGGAAGATCTTTTCAACAAAGGTAGAGGGCATAGCTAAGCAGTTATTGGATCAGCAGGATTAACAGGATAAACCATTTCTTCTAAATAAGCTGAATACCGCAGCGGCGGCAATGATCCACCATTTCACCCGGCCAGATCGCCGACTGAACCTCTCCAATATGGGCTTTTCTCAGCAATTGCATGGCTGTGCGGGACTGCCCGATTCCCCCGCCAATGGAAGAGGGAAGCTCGTCGTTGAGAAGCCGCCTGTGAAACAGCAATTCAGCATCAGCCAGCTTGTTGGTGAGTTCCAGCTGGGTCATCAGCTCGGCCTTATTTACCCGGATTCCCATGGAAGTAAGCTCCACAGCACACTCCAGGATCTCGTTCCAGATAATAATGTCCCCGTTCATTCCCCGGTATCCGTCCACCGTTTCCGTACTCCAGTCATCATAGTCCGGGGCCCTTAAATCATGGGGTTTCCCATCTGGCAGGGTATACCCGATTCCAATGATGAAAACCGCACCGTGTTTCTCGGCTATCCTGTTCTCCCTTTCTTTAGGCGACAGGTCGGGATACATTTCAAAGAGCTGCTCCGAATGAATAAAAGTGATCTCCTCCGGCAGGACCGGTTCGAGATTGGCATGGAAAGTATGTATAAAAAACTCTGTCCTCTTAATATTCTGCCAGACCCTTATCACGGCATCCTTCAGAGTATCCAGGGTTCGCTCTTCCGGATAGATGGCCTTCTCCCAGTCCCACTGGTCCACATAGAGCGAGTGAAGATTATCCAGCTCCTCATCAGGCCTGAGGGCGTTCATATCTGTATAGACCCCGTATCCCATGGAGATATCGTAATCCCTGAGCATCATCCGTTTCCACTTGGCCAGCGACTGAACCACTTCAGCCTGCTGTCCGCGCATATCCTTGATGGGGAACACCACCGGTTTTTCATAACCGTGCAGATCATCATTCAAACCGGTACCTTTCAGCACAAAAAGCGGGGCAGTCACCCTGCGCAACCTGAAATCGGCCGAGAGTCCTGCCTCAAAATGGTCTTTCAACATCTGGAGAATTTTTTCTGTCTCCTTTAAAGTAATCAGGGATTTATACCCTTCTGGAATGATTAATCTCATAATCTTTTTTTTTAAAACAGTCCGTTATTCTGGTAAATTTCCATCTGCACTTCCGAAAATGGAGTTGACTCCAGCATGATATTTTTAGTCACATTGCGTATGGCACCCGTTTCAAAATTCAGGCTGATCACATCCCCATCTTCCAGTTCCAGGGAGGCAATGCGGTCTGAATTCATAATGGGAAATGCTGCATTTATGGCATTTCTTTCATAAATAGCTCCAAACGATTCCGCCAGCACACACCGGACATCCAGGGAGATGAAACAGTCTACGGCCTGCTGCCGCGAGCTTCCCGATCCGAAATTTTTACCTGTTACTACAATATCGCCTGGCTTCACTTTCTTCGCAAAGTCCTCATAACCCGAAAGATTTCCAAAAGTATACTGACCCATCTCCTCTATATCGGTGATGGAGAGATGCCTGTTGTGAAAGATCATATCAGTATCAATATTATCCATGGGAATATACCAGGCCCGGCCCTCAATTTCATTGGGGCGGCCGGGGGTGCCGGCCGCGCGGGCCTTCTTTTTTGTTTCGGCCCTGTGGCCGGCAGCACTCCTGAATTCCCTTTTTTCCGGAACCTCAGGTAAAGCATCCACACTGGTAATATAACCTGCAAGCGCAGATGCGGCCACGACAGAAGGAGAAGCCAGGTATACCTCCCCTTGCCCCTGTTTTCCTGGAAAGTTCCGGTTCCCGGTACTTATAGTACACTCTCCAGGCCCGTTCTGGCCCACCTGACCCGCTGCACATCCGGCACATCCCGCATTGGAGACCAGGGCCCCTGCTTCCTTCAAGACATTAAGCAAGCCCTCTTCCATGCAGGCCTGCCAGACCCTGTCCGTGGCCGGTACAATCTTCAGGACCACACCCTCTGCCAAAACTCTTCCTTTCAAAACCTCGGCCGCGGCTCTCATATCTTCAATTCTTCCGTTGGTACAACTGCCGATAAAGGCGGAATCGATCCACACCTTTTCGGCGGGCAGTTCAGCCGTATCATGGGGCTTTCCGGGAAGGGAGATCCTGGAGTTAAACCCGGAAACATCCACCTGATAGATCTTTTCATACTGGGCATCCGCATCGGCCAGCACCGGCTCCACTTTTTTCCTTGTCCTGGATTCACAATACCGGATCACTTCTTTACTGGGATTGAAAAAAATAATAATGGCCCCCATCTCTGTCGCCATTGAAGCCACGGTGATGCGTTGATCCAGAGTTAGTTTTTCAGCTGCCTCCCCCACCATTTCCACAGAACATCCCAGGAGGGTACTGGCCCCGAATTTGTCAAGGAGGTTCAGCACCATATCCTTAGCTGTCAGCCCGGAATCCATGGAGCTCTCCAGCACAATTTTTACACTTGGGGGTACCTTGAACCAGGTGGAACCCTTGTGCCAGGCGACGGCAATATCTTTATCGCCCATGCCCTGTCCAAAGGCTCCCACGGCGCCCAGGATATTGGCATGAGAATCGGTCGAAACCGCAGTAGATCCAGGATAGGAAAGGCCCTCCTCCATCAGAATATGGGTACCGATACCCTTATCAATATCATAGACCTTAATCCCCTCTTTCCGGGCAAACTGCCTGCATCTGTGCTGATTTGCAGCATATTTCTGATCCGATCCCGTAGGATTGCAGTCAAATGTGAAAAAGGTGGAAGAAGGATCATCAATGGTCAGGTGATGCTCCTCCAGATGCCTGACCACATTGGCCCCTCCAAAATCACGTGCTGCACGTGCATCTATCCTCACATCCACAATTTCTCCGGGATGCACCTGATCCCGTCCGGAATGAGCTGCAAGAATCTTCTCAATAACCGTCATACCCATATACTGCTGTTTATTTCCAAAGATAGCTACAAAGCTATTTGATTAAATATTTTCTAAAACATCTCTGTGTGATTTCACCTCTTTTTATAGTTTTACTCCAAATTCCTGCAATTGCCTGAATCGATCCATCCAAACATCATCCGGCTTTACCTGATCAAAACCGCTAAATGGTTCATGCTCTACATGCCCATTGTAGTTCCATTCTACGAAAGTAACGGCCTTTCTATGAAAGACATAATGATCCTGCAGGCCGTTTACTCCATTGCCATAGTGGTACTGGAAGTGCCTTCAGGCTATCTGGCCGATGTGATCGGGCGCAGAAAGACCTTGATCATCGGCGCAGTATTCGGCACACTTGGATTCACCACCTATTCGCTAAGCTATGGATTTATGGGATTTCTCCTTGCTGAAATCATACTGGGTTTTGGCCAGAGTTGTATTTCGGGAGCCGATTCGGCCATGTTATATGATTCATTGCTGGACAAGGGACAAGAAAAGAAATACACCCGGTTTGAAGGCAGGATCACGGCCCTGGGCAATGTAGCCGAGGCCCTGGCAGGAATTGCGGGGGGCTTTCTGGCCGGCATCACGATCAGGACCCCCTATATGGCTCAGATTTTTGTGGCATTTATAGCACTTCCTGCTGCCATTACGCTAGTGGAACCCACACGCAAAATACCACTGATCAAGGCCAGGATTGGAGAAATCCTGCAAATTACCAGGTTTGCCCTTTTTACAGACCGCCCCCTCAGGCGCAACATCCTTTTCAGCGCCATAACCGGAACTGCCACCCTGACCATGGCGTGGTTTGCTCAACCCTTCTTCGAATATACAAAGATCGATATCGCGTGGTTCGGGATACTCTGGACGACTCTGAACCTGACGGTGGCTATCACTTCTTACACGGCACACAGGCTTGAAAAAAGACTGGGACAGAAAGGTTCCATTCTGCTCATAGCCACCCTGATTCCAATGGGATATCTGGCATTGAGCAGGTTTAATCTCCCCACCGGTCTGGTGGTGCTCTATCTGTTTTACCTGGTACGGGGCTATGCCACACCCGTTCTTAAAGATTATATCAACCGGATTACTGCTTCCCATATCAGAGCCACTGTACTTTCGGTGAGAAATTTTATTATCCGCCTGCTCTTTGCATTGACCGGACCACTTCTGGGCTGGATAAAAGATGTCTATTCCCTGCCTCAGGCTCTTATGCTTGCAGGAATCATCTTCCTGATATTCAGCGGACTTACCGCTATTCTGTTTATCAGCTCAGGAAAGGAAATGAACCGGGAGAGAAACTATACTTCCAGAACCAGTCCATCATAGGCGGGCCGTATCTGCGGAGGAAGTTCCCTTTCCAGTTCCAAAGCCGGGCCCATCTGGTGAGAAATGTGGGTCAGGTAGCCCATTCGGGGACTTAATTCTTCCATTAATCTGACAGCTTCCGAAAGTGTGAAATGGGAGATATGCGGTTCCTTTCTTAAGGCATTAACCACCAGATATTTAACCCCGTATAACTTCTCCTTTTCAGCCTCGGAAATATAATTCCCATCCGTCAGGTAGGCAAAATGCCCTATGCGAAATCCCAGTACAGGAAGGCGGTAGTGCATCAAGCGGATCGGTACAATCTCCAAGTCTCCGATTTTAAAGGGATCCTTTGACAGGGCATGCATCATCACCTGGGGCACTCCAGGGTACTTTTTCTCGGCAAAAACATAAGGGAATCCATTTTTTAATGCACGCTTTACCCGGTCTTCCGCATACACATCCATGGGACTCTTCTGAATATAATTAAAGGCACGTATGTCATCCAGTCCGGCTATATGGTCGCGGTGCTCATGGGTATAAAGAACAGCATCCAGTTTAGAAACTCCTGCCCGGAGCATCTGTTGCCTGAAGTCCGGACCTGTATCGATCACCACCACCTGCCCATCCTGTTCAATAAGTACAGAGGATCGCAGGCGCTTATCATGTTCATCTTCAGACATGCAGCTGGCACATCTGCATCCGATCACCGGAACTCCCTGGGAAGTGCCGGTACCAAGAAAAGTAATTTTCAAATGCTAAGTTATTGCATGACGCTAATCACGAAGTTATAACTATTTTTATTAATTCATTCTAAATGCCGCCCATGAAAGGAGTTCTGTACCTGGTCCCAAATACCCTGGGAAATCCGGATACCGCTGTAACCATTCCCGAAGGAATCAAGGAACGGGTAAACCATATCAGCCTGTTTATTGTGGAAAATCTGCGAAACGCAAGGCGCTATTTAAAAAGCCTGAACCGGAAGATGGATATTGATTCCCTGACCTTTTTTGAACTGAATGAACATACACCGCCTGAAGATATTCCCTGTTTTCTGGATCAGGTCGAGAAGGGCCTGGATGCAGCCATCATCTCCGAAGCTGGCGTTCCTGGTGTGGCAGATCCGGGAGCGGTAGTGGTCCGGGTTGCACATGAGAGGGGAATCCGGGTGGTTCCTTTAACAGGACCCTCCTCAATTCTGCTGGCATTGATGGCTTCCGGATTGAACGGACAGTCGTTCTGTTTTCATGGCTATCTGCCGGTTAAAAGAGCGGAGCGGATCAGAAAAATCAGGGAGTTGGAGCAGTCCGTTTTACACAAGAATGAAACTCAGATGTTTATTGAAGCCCCTTACCGCAACGATGCTCTTCTGTCCGATATTCTGGAAACCTGCCACCCCTCCACACTCCTCTGTATTGCAGCTGATATTACCCTGGACTCTGAATTCATCTGTACCATGACGGCGGGCGCATGGAAAAAGAAAAAACCGGCCCTGCATAAAAGACCGGTTCTGTTTCTCATAGGAAAGTGAAAGGCTACTGCTCCTGTCCCGGATCCTCCTCATCGGTATCCGGATCCACGCTAATCACCTCCACTTCAAATACCAGGGTTTCATAAGGAGGTATAGAGACATTCCCCTTACTGGAATAGTTTCCTGTCTCCCCATAGGCAAATTTATAGGGAATAATCAGGCGACCCTTTTCTCCCTCTTTAAATCTTTCCAGTCCCAGATGCCACCCTATGATGGGAGAGGTTTCTGCTTCATAATCCCCCACTTTGAACTGGTAATAACTATCCTCCGGGGATTCATCAAAGACCCTTCCATCGGTCAGGTATCCCCTGTAGGCTACCGCTATGGTTGAATCCATCGCAACAGGAGGTCCATCCGTGGGTTCATCCACCACATAATACATGGTGATATCATTTTCCGCATTGTAAACCGTATCCACTCCCGGAATGGTATCGGTATAAGCCACTATTTTAGCCGCTTCATATTCCTCGATATCATCACCCAAAACTTCCAGAAGAATCACTTCATATTTCAAAGACCTGTATGCCCCCACGCTTCCAGCATTCTTGGAACCGTAACCCAGTTCACTGGTAAACAGGAAAGTGGCTTCTCCCCCCTCCCGCATCATTGTCAACCCTTCGGTAAATCCTTCATTGTGCAAACCATTCCTGATCTTATAGGGTCCGTACAGGGCATCATCATCCCCCAGGAAATTGTCATAGGCCACATTCTCAATGTATGTTTCGTAAACCACCTCATCAGGGATGGTATAGGCTACATGATTTACCAGAAGCCAGGCACTGTCTCCGGGCATATCGCCGGTGCCTTCCTTATTCTCGATATAATAGAGACCGCTTGGCTGACGAACAGCATCGGGATAGTTAGCCGCCATAAAGATGCTGAAAAATCGCTGTTCCTGCTCCAAAGCGTCCTGATCCTCAGTTTCCTCCGTGCAGGAAGTCAACACAAGAAGGCCTGCTGCCAATAACAGAACGGATTGTATTTTTCTTAGATTCTTCATTTTATCTTCTCCTCTTCAAACAGCTGTGCTTTATCAATTCAAACCTCACTGCATTTAAAATATTGTGCAAAATTAATATAATTAATGAACCCTAATCAACCTTCAGAACCTGCACATGATAAATCAGGACCATATTCCCGGGAATTTTTTCACGATCCCCGAAATTTCCGTGAGCCAGGTGCGGAGGAATGATAAATATGGCCTCTGCACCTTCAGACAAAAGTTGCAGGCCCTGCTCGACACCAGACTCCACTCCTCCCTTACCCACCACGATCTCTTTGGGCCGACTGACACTGGCTTCGTAACAGGGGGTGCCGTCCAGCAACATGGATTCAAAAGCATAGCGAACGCGCATATTTTCAGTAATCCGTCTCCCCTCTCCGGGGTTTTCCACCACAATCCACAGGCCCGAGGGTGTCACTTCAGCCTTCCATCCCACCCTCTCCAGGAAGGCCGATATCTGATCCTGGTGCCTTTGGTGCATATACTGATTGACCCGGATAAATTGTTCAGAAACCCGGTTGTCCGCTACCTCAGCGGGTTCCTGTACGGGTGGATCGCAGGCAGCGAGCATGAGAGCGATCATTACTACAAAGGTTTCCCTGCAAAGTCTACACATCCTTAAGTAACTTTGAATACCCCGGAAGCAAAGATTCGAATCCGGCCAGAGTCTCCTTCATGCTCAGAAAGGAGTCCCCCCCGGCCGCATTGATATGCCCCCCTCCCTGATAATGTTCCGAAGCCACCCGGTTCACAGGGAAATTGCCGCGTGACCGGAAAGATATTTTGATCCTGTCCTTTTTCTCGATAAAGAGGGCCGTAAACTTCACACCCTTTACCGAAAATGGAATATTTACAAAACCTTCTGTATCCCCCTTCCGGTGATTAAATCTTTTCAGTTCCTCATCGGTCAGGCTGATGTAGGCAGTATGAAACTGAGGAAGCACCACCATCTTTTCCTGCATGCAATAACCCTGCAGGCGAATCCGGTCTTCCGAAAAAGCATCGTATACATTGGAATAGATCCTGTCTTTCTCAATATCATACTGCATCAGTTCACCGACGATATGAAAAATCTCAGGATAGCTGCTGGCATAATTAAAATTGCCTGTATCTGTCATGATGGCCACATAAAGACAGGTGGCAATATCTTTGTCCATCAGATTTTCTTCAAATACCTCCCGGAGGAACACGTAGATCATTTCGCCAACGGATCCTCGCCAGGTTTCAGAAATTAAGATATCAGTAAAATTATGCGGGTCCTGGTGGTGATCGATCAGTACTTTTTTTGCCTGTGATTTATGAAGGTGCTCTTCTACGCCGTTAAGACGTTTCGGATCGTTAAAATCCAGACAAAAAATCAAATCCGCACTCTCCAGGATTTCAATGGCTTTCTCCCGTTTATAGGCAAAAGTGGTGGAGTATTCTATTCCGGGGAGCCAACGCAGGAAGTCGGGCAATCCATCGGGGATAACCACCTGCGCATTAATCCCCAGCTTGACCAGGGTCAGCGCCAGGGCCAGACTCGAGCCAATGGCATCTCCATCCGGATTGGCGTGGGTAAGCACTGCAACATGGGTGGACGACCCGATCCAATCACGAATGCTTGCTGCAACTCCCTCTTCTACCATAGTTCCTGCATTGTTTGAGAGACCAAAGTTAAAAAATATTGAAAGGGGCTTAACAAAGCCCAATATTATTTGTTAATATGCATTGTTAAATCTGAAATTTATGTCTGGAAACATCACATTCACCATCATCAAGCCCTATGCTGTCTCCGAAGGGCACATCGGACCGATCCTGAACAAGATTCATGCTGCCGGATTCAGAATCTCCGCCATGAGGATGCTCTGGCTGACCAGGGGAGAGGCAGAACGTTTTTACGAAGTCCATAAGGAGCGTCCCTTCTACAACGACCTGGTTGAATTCATGACCTCCGGTCCCATTGTGGTTGCAATCCTGCAAAAAGAGAATGCCGTGGCAGATTACAGGAAGTTAATCGGTGACACGGATCCCGAAAAAGCGGAAGAAGGCACCATCCGGAAGGAATTTGCAAGGAGCATGCGTGAAAATGCGGTACATGGCTCGGATTCGGATGAGAATGCAAATGTGGAAGCCTCCTTCTTTTTCTCAGGCCTGCAAAGATTCTGATTATCTGAGCACGACATCGTCAATTACATCCATTCCCGCTGCCTCATTGAGTTTTGGGATCAGAGATTCTTTGATCATACTCAACTCGTTTCTGACCACCGAGGAGTGCAGAGTCACATAAAGTTTCCGGTTTTGTATCCGGAGGGTCTTGGTTTTTTTGGCCACAGAGATACCCAGCAGATCTTTCCATGATTTCATCAGCCTGTACTCAGCAAGCCCCTTTTCCAGGCGGTTCGACTTCACAAACTGCTGAAGCAGCGTATCAATTTTCCGGACCTCTTTTCTCTCCATCTTAGCTATGCATCTCTTCCAGCCTGGCTTCAGTGTTAATCCTGAAAACCTTATGATCGGCCGGTATTTCCTGCAGGATTCCCTGCAAACGCTGCTCATTGGTATCAGTTATAAATATCTGTCCGAACTGGTTTTCTGCCACCAGGCTGATGATCTGTTTAACTCTGACAGCATCAAATTTATCAAAAATATCATCCAGAAGGAGAATAGGGGGTAAGCCTGTCAGTTTTCGGATAAACTCAAATTCGGCAAGCTTCAGCGCCACCAGAAAGGTCTTCTGCTGACCCTGGGAACCACTCTTCTTCAGACTGTGCCCCCCCAGGTCCATACCCAGATCATCTTTATGAATGCCAAAAGTGGTATACTGGATGATGCGATCCTTGTTCAGGGATGCCCTGAGGCCCTCCCTGAAGTCTTCCGTCTTCAGATGGGCCTCGTATGTAAGGTTTACCTGCTCCCGCTTACCTGAAATATAAGCGTGAAAAGAGTTAAAAACGGGCAGAAGCTCATTCACGAAGCGAATTCGCTCCTCAAAAATCGGTTCTCCGTAACGGATCAGTTGTTCGTCCCATACCTCGATCATGCCAGGATCAAAATTCCGGCTTGCAGAAAAATCTTTGAGCAGACTGTTCCGTTGGCTCAGAGCCCGGTTATACTGGATCAGGTTTTCCAGGTATACCCGGCTGTACTGAGCGATCACTCCATTCATGAATTTCCTTCGCTCCTCGCTTCCCCCGTTGATCAGGATGGCATCGGCCGGAGAGATCATAACAAGTGGGATCAGTCCGATGTGATCGGAAAGCTTGGTATACTCTTTCTGATTCCGTTTGAACTGCTTTTTTTTCTGCTTTCTGATACCGCAATAAATATTCTCCTCTTTACCCATCCTCTCAAATACACCCTGTACCACCAGAAACTCCTCCTCATACTTTACATTCTGACTATCGACAGGATTCAGATTGCTTTTGCAGAGCGACAGGTAATGGATCGCATCGAGGAGATTGGTCTTCCCAACTCCATTCTCCCCCACAAAACAGTTGATCTTTGCTGAAAGCGGGAGATCTGCCTGTTCATAATTCTTAAAATTGACCAGGGAAAGTGTTTTCAGATGCATATACAAAATTACTATTTTTGTAGCGCTACAAACGACATTTTTCCAAAAAAGGGTTACTTTTGCGGAAGTTTTTGAAAACCAACAAAATTAGAGTGATGTCGAAGAAAAAAAATGTGAAGCAGAGCGATAAGAATCTGGAAGGTATTGAACAAGCATTAACCCGTTCCGAGCAGTTCATTGAAGATAATCAGAAAACCCTCACTTTACTCCTGGGCGGTCTTATTGTTATACTGCTCATCATCATAGGCGGAAACAGGTACTATTTGAAGCCACTCAACGAGGAAGCAGCTGCCGATATGTATTACGCAGAGCGTTTTTTCGAGATGGACTCTTTCAATCTGGCTTTAAACGGCTATGGAACCTACCCTGGTTTCCTGAATGTAATGGATGATTACGGTGTCAGTAAATCGGCCAAACTTTCAAGGTATTATGCGGGTGTATGTTACCACCAGCTGGGCGATCACGAAGCTGCGATAGAGCTTTTACGGAAATTTAAAACGGATGACCTGCTTGTGGGAGCTGCTAAATACAGCACTCTGGGTGATGCCTACGTGGAGCTGGGCGACCTGCAAAACGCAATTTCTTCTTATAATAATGGCATTGACAATTACGAAAATAATTTCTCCACTCCTATTATACTGAAGAAACTGGGTATCGTTTACGAGGAGCTTGGCAAGCTGGAGGAGGCTCTGATCACCTACCGGAGGATTGAATCCAGGTATCCGGAAACTCCTGAAGGTAATGAGATCAAAAAATACATCGGAAGGGTAGAATCAAAGATGTCCCTGTAAAACAACGTTTACATTATCACCTGTAATGTCATCCAGCCTGAAGAATCTGTCCGATCATGATCCGGCTTCCGTCCCCGACGGATCGTTCATGAAGTTTGGTATTGTTGTCTCCGAATGGAATGAGGAGATTACGGCAGCACTGCTTGAAGGCACCCTGAAGACCTTGAAAAAACATGGTGTAAGAGAGGAGAATATAAGTACGAGAGCTGTCCCCGGGAGTTTTGAACTGCCCTATGGGTCCCGGATTGTGGCAGAACAATTCTCTCCTCATGCAGTCATTTGCCTGGGTTGTGTAATTCGGGGCGAAACCAGTCATTTTGATTATATCTGCCAGGGGGTCACCCAGGGAATTACCGAGTTGAATCTGGACTATGATATCCCCTTTATATTCGGGATATTGACCACAGAAAATAAACAGCAGGCCCTGGACCGGGCAGGCGGTAAGCATGGTAACAAAGGGGTTGAGGCTGCGGTTACCGCACTGAAAATGGCCGCATTAAGAAATGTTCTTTTGCACTAACTGTCTGAATACTATATAACAAAGGGACGTTTCTGGAAATGAGAAACGCCCCTTTGTTGTTTCCGTTCGCCTGTATTAGCGGCTCTTTTTCTTTGGCTGCGGTTTTCGCCCACCCAACGACTGCTGGTTCTGTTGCTGTTTCTGTATCGCTTCAAGGCGCTGTGCAAACTTCGATTTTTTGACCGGCTTATTCTGCTTTGAAGCAATTTTCCTCATGATCTTATCTTCATCGATAAACCTTTTAAAGATCAGGTTTTGCCCCAGGGTAATCACGTTGGCCAGGAAGTAATAGTAGGTCAGTCCTGCCGAGAAATTATTCAGAATAAACATAAACATCACCGGCATAATATACATCATGGTCTTCATACCCGGCATCTGACTGCTTCCTGCACCTGCCTGGTTATTATAACGCATGGAAAGCATGGTGGTCACTGTCATCAGAAGCGTGAAAAGACTTACATGGTCCCCATACATGGGGATATTCCAGGGCAGGTCCAGAATAGAATCATAGGTAGAAAGGTCATGTGCCCAAAGGAATCCCTCCTGGCGTAATTCGATGGAGGTTGGAAAGAAGCGGAACATGGCATACAGGATGGGGAACTGCAGCAACATGGGGAGACATCCGCCCATCGGGTTGGCTCCGGCCTTTTTATAAAGATCCATGGTTGCCTGCTGCTTCTTCATGGCATCCTCCTTCCTGGGGTAACGTTCGCCGATCTCATCTACCTGAGGTTTCAGTAATCGCATTACCGCCTGCGACTTAAAGGAACGGTAAGTAAGAGGGAAAAGCGCCATTTTAATGATCAGGGTCAGCAAGAGGATAATGATCCCGAAATTCACGAAATAATTATCCAGCCAGTCAAAGATCGGGATAACCACAAAGGCATTGATCCAACGGATCATGGAGCCGCCAACTGTTACCACATTTTCAAGGCCCAGGTCGCCATAACTTTTAAGCGACTTGAATTTATTTGGCCCGAGATAGAGTTGCATCCCGATAAGCTGGTCTCCGGTACGATCGTAGGGCATATCGATAGAGCTGGAATAACGGCGCACATATTTACCCGGCTCACTAAAACGCTCCTGCAACATGAAGGCCCCGTCGAAGTACTCATCGGCGACCAGGATGGTGGAGAAGAACTGATGGCTGAAGGCAATCCAGCTGATGCGGGTAGTCTCGGTTACCTCTTCCAGCTCCTTCTTGGACCGCGATTTAAAACTCTCCACATCGCCGCCATGGTACTTATAGTAAAGAGTGGTGTACATGGCCTCATTCTGGTAACCCTTCTCCTGGGAAGGCGTATAGAAATCGAAATTGAACTCCATCCTGTCGGTACGATACTGATCCAACCCTTCGAAATGCATATCAAAATCGAGCATGTAATCCTCGTCAAACAGTCTGTATATATAGGAGATGGAAGCCGTTTCAGAGACATCCATCTTCATGGTAAGCTGCTGGTAGGAACGACCCTCATCACTGGTAAGTTTCTCGATGCTTGGCCGGAAATAGAGCTCACCGGTGTTGATACCCCTATTATCTGCAAAAAACTGCAGGGCAAAGATGGTGGAGTCTCCATCGAAAAGGTAAAGTGGAAGGGAATCATGTGTCTGATACTTTTTCAGCTGAGCGGTATAGGGACGGCCCCCGAAAGTCGAGAAGGTGAGCTTCAGAATATCATTTTCAAGTACCACCTTCTCCTCCGTTCCGGATGCGGCGTTCGCAAAATCGCCAAGCTCACCGGTTAATCTCTCGATCGACAGCGAATCACTATCCACCAGGGCTCCTGTATCACCGGCTGTAATCTGAGCCTGAGCCTGGCGGCTTGCCTCCATGGCCCTTACCTGCTCAACACGGGCAATGGAATCGAGTCTCTGGCGTTCGGCCATCTGGGCCTCCCGCTGGGGTTTGGTAAAGATACTGTAGCCCACAAGAAGCAGCCCGATAATACCCAGACCTATAATTGTATTTCTGTCCATTTTCAGCTTTTAAATTCAGGCACAAAAGTAATGGTTTCACCTTGAAATCAATATAATTTCAAGGAAAATCCGCCAGATATTGGTGAATAAACAGAGGATGGGTACAAACAGTTACTTACTGTAATTAATGGCTGCCCGGATGAAAGCGATAAACAGGGGATGGGGGTTCAGTGCGGTGCTCCGGTATTCAGGGTGAAACTGTGTTCCTACGAACCAGGGATGTCCGGGTTGTTCCATGATCTCCACCAGTCCGCTCTCCGGGTTAATCCCGGTTGGGACCATCCCGTGTTCCTTAAAGGCTTCCAGGTAATGGTTATTAAACTCGTACCGGTGACGGTGTCGTTCCCTGACCAGATCCTCCTGATAGGCCAAATGCACCAGCGAATTCTTTTCAAGTGCACAGGCATAACCTCCCAGACGCATGGTTCCGCCTTTCTCCGTGACCCCTTTCTGTTCCTCCATTAAATCGATGACCGGGTGACTGGTGCGACTGTCCATCTCGGTAGAATGGGCGTCCTTATAATTCAGAACATGACGGGCAAATTCAATAATTGCACATTGCAGTCCCAGACAAATTCCCAGAAAAGGCACCTTGTTCTCCCGGGCGAAAGTCACCGATGAAATCTTACCCTCTATCCCCCTGTCTCCAAATCCCGGCGCTACCAGGATACCATCATAACCCTGTAACATTTCAGAGACATTCTGGTCAGAAATCTCCTCAGAGTGCAAGCAAACCACCACCACCTTTACCTGGTTCCTCGCCCCTGCATGGGACAATGATTCAATAATAGATTTGTAGGAATCATAAAGTTCCACGTATTTGCCAACCAGCGCGATCCTGATCTCTTTTTCAGAACTCTTTAACCTCTCAACAAAGCTTTTCCATTCCTCCAGATCGGGCGACTCCTTAGGTGTAATATGCAATTTCTTCATGACCATCACATCAAGTCCCTCCTCTTTCATCAGCAGAGGCACTTCGTAAATGGTTTTCACATCTATCGACTGAATAACCGCTTCCAGTTCCACGTTGCAGAAAAGAGCCACTTTCGATCTGAGGTCCCTGTCCAGCACGTGCTCGGAACGAAGCACCAGCACATCAGGCTGAATCCCGTTCTCCAGAAGAACCTTGACCGAATGCTGGGTGGGCTTGGTCTTCAGCTCACCGGATGCAGACAGGTAGGGAACCAGGGTCAGGTGGATAAACACAGTGTTCCCAAGCCCCAGGTCCCAGCGCAACTGCCTGACCGCTTCAATGTAGGGAAGAGATTCAATATCACCCACGGTTCCACCGATTTCGGTGATAATAATATCATACTTATTACTTTCTCCCAGCAGGGTGATCCTCCGCTTGATCTCGTCCGTAATATGCGGAATAACCTGAACGGTTTTCCCGAGATAATCACCTCTTCGCTCTTTATTGATCACCGACTGATAAATCCTGCCGGTGGTGACATTATTGGCCTGGGAAGTCTGGATATCCAGGAAACGCTCATAATGTCCCAGATCCAGGTCTGTTTCAGCACCATCGTCCGTTACATAGCACTCCCCGTGTTCGTATGGATTCAGGGTTCCCGGATCCACGTTGATATACGGGTCCAGTTTTTGAATGGTCACCTTGTATCCCCTGGCTTGCAAAAGTCGTCCCAGTGAAGCAGAAACAATACCTTTACCCAGGGAAGAGGTAACTCCTCCTGTTACGAATACATACTTTGTACTACCCAAAATGTTTCAGATTTAGTTTCGGGGATAAAAGTAAAGATTTAATTTTCATTTTCCATATCATCCAGGATACGGATTTTCTCCTCAAGAACTTCGATGCGCTTATGAGCGGCGTCAATTTTTTCCTGGAATCCCTGAATGGTCTCTTCCGAACTGTCGGATTGCTTGAAGAAGCCTATATTGTTTTCCCATAAACTCATATCATTCCGAAGCTGTTGAAGCTTGTTAAGCAGTTTATCCCTTTCAAAACTCAATTTCATTTCGGCCCTTGAAGCATTAGCAATACTGGTAATCCGGTAACGAAACCGGAACAGACTGCGCTGCGACTCGTCCATGCCGAATCTCTCCAGCAGCTTGTCCTGAGACTGCCTGAACTGATCCTTGATCCACTCCTTCTTTCCGCTTGGCACATATCCAATGGCATTAAATCTTGTCTGGAATTCACTCAGAGCCTCCAGATTCTTCTTATGGTCCTTGTGAACGGTAAATGCATCCATTTCAGCCACAATAGCCTCCTTGGCCTTCATATTCTCTTCAAAAGTGGAATCAATATCTTCGAAATACCTGGATTTTTTATGAAAGAATGTATCACACGCGGCTCTGAACCTCCTCCATAATCTGTCGGAATCCTTTCTGGGTACCGGTCCGATCTCTTTCCATCGCTTCTGAAGCTGTATCAGCTCGTTGGTTGTCTCCTTCCACTCCTGGCTTTTACTAAGTGCTTCTGCCCGCTCCGCAATCTCCAGCTTCAGCCTGAGGTTCTCCTTCTGATCCTCATAGACTGCAGCATAAAATTTGGCTTTGTTTCCAAAAAAAACATCACATGCTGTCCGAAACCTGGAATAAATGGCATTGTTGTCTTTCTTGGGAGCATATCCAATGGTCTTCCACGTTTTCTGAATTTCCAGAACCTGGTTGGTCTTATCTATCCAGTCAGCATGAGTATCATACTCCCTGGCTGCAATTTGTTCGACCTTCCCGCACAGCATCAACTTTTTATCCAGATTTTCCTGCAAAGACTCTTTCAGCCTGGAATGATATTCCTGGTGTTTTTTGTTAATTACTGAGGTGGCCTGCTTGAAGCGCTCCCAGATCTCATCTCTGTTTTCACGGGGAACGGGACCAATCTCCCTCCAGCGCGTATGATTCTTCTGGAGTAGTTTAAAGGCATGAACAATGTTGGGATCCTTATCAAGATCTTCGCTTCGCTTACAGAGCTGGATTTTGAGTTCCAGGTTTTTTTTCAGATCCAGGGCGCGAAGGTCCCGGTTAATTCGAACGTAATCGTTGAATTTTTCAACAAAATAATTGTATGAGTCCCACAGGTCCTTCAGGTTCTGATGAGGTACCACACCTGCAGAAAACCATTGTTTCTGAAGTTCCTTGAACTTTTTAAAGGTTGTATCAAAACTTTCCTGACCCTCCATCAATATCCTGAATCCTTCCAGCACCTCCTGTTTTTTCTGAAGATTCTCCTTCTTGGATTTCTCAAGCTGCCGAGTAAACTCTGCCTTCAATCCTTTGTACTTGTACAACAACTCTTTCATTTCCGTCTCCACGGGCTCCTCGGCAGGTTTAAAATCTTCCAGATTTCCGCCCTCGTCCAGAAAGTTTTTCTTCTTTTCCTCCAGCACAGCATCCACCTTTTCATAAAAAACCTGCCTGATATCTTCCACCTCTTTCCTGATGTTCCCTGTGCCGGGTTTATCCAGCTTTTCTTTCAGGAGTTTGATCAGGACCTCTTTACTTAACAGTGCGTAGTTGACCTCCTCCTCTCCGGGTTCATCATCCTCCATATTAAAATCATGATCATAAGAAGCGTTTTTCAGCTCTTCTTCGCTGTCATCGATCAGGGCTTCAGTTCTGGGTTTGCCCCTGGAAGATTTTGGGGCGGGGGTATCAGAATGATTATCTAAATCTTTCTGTATTTCCTCATCCGGAGGTTTTGGATGCCTGATTTCTGATTCTTTATTTTCACTTAAGTGCTCCTTAAGAGGGTCTTTCGATTCAGAATTTTTCATAACAGGTAGAGGATTAGTAGGTCGCCTAAGCTACAAATTAATGATTTTTCATGAAACAGGGTCCATTTCAGAAAAAAACTGTTTTATCTTCGTGTAAATGCAAAGCCACATGCGCATCGATATTATCACGGTGTTACCTCCCTTAATGGAAGGCCCCCTCAATCACTCCATTGTGAAAAGAGCCAGGGAAAAAGGGCTTGTTGAGATCCATGTTCACGATCTGAGGGACTTTTCTACTGACAAACACCGGAGAGTGGATGATTATGCCTTTGGGGGCGATGCAGGCATGGTCATGAGTATCGAGCCCATCCACAGGGCCATTACTCAACTCACTTCACAACGGGAATATGACGAAGTTATTTACACTTCTCCCGATGGAATCCGGTTCGATCAGCCGGAAGCCAACCGACTGGCCCTGACTGAAAACCTGATCATCCTGTGTGGTCACTACAAAGGGATTGATCAGCGAATCAGGGATCACCTGATAAGCCGGGAGCTCTCCATAGGGGATTATGTGCTAACCGGTGGAGAGCTTGCTGCCGCTGTAATTACTGATAGCGTCATCCGTCTTCTTCCGGGAGCCATCTCCGATGAAACCTCTGCTCTGAGCGACTCCTTTCAGGACGGTCTGCTGGCTCCTCCTATTTATACACGGCCGGCAGAATACAAAGGATGGAAGGTTCCCGAAATACTTCTGTCGGGTCATGCGGCCAGAATTGACCAATGGAAACACGAACAGTCCCTGGAACGCACCCGCAAACTAAGGCCCGACCTTCTGAAAGGACAGAAGGAGTAGTTACCGGAAACTTGCCGGACTACAAGCTCATTCTATGATTTGTCTCTGGCAAAGCGATGCAAAATCGCAATAAGAGCATTTCTTATCATTATTTCTTTGCACATACGGGACATCCGGATCGAACAATCGCTGCAGGACCTCTTTCAAAAGCCTGAGGAATGGCTCTTCCAGGACCTCAAACGACTCAATTCTCCCCTCCTTCTTAAGGCTTGTCATGATCAGAGCAGGATCGAAGTGCTCCTCAAAAAGCTCTTTCATGGCATAGAGTCCGGGCATCACCTTCTCTTCGGCATAGACTTCTCCTACCAGCCAGGCATAAAACAGGGTTTGCATGGCTGCGCTGTTGCGGCTTACATGGTCTCTGTCGAAGAGAGATTCAAGCGTAGAAAACTTCTGACTGCTCTGACCCGTTTTGTAGTCAATAACCCGGAGCAGGCCGTTCACCCGGTCGATCCGGTCAATTTTCCCGCCAAGGCGGACCTCCAGATGATCCTGCTTCACCTTAATATTCAGTTTACGCTGGTAGTTCATCTCGGCACTTACCAGTTCAAAAGGAGCTATGGCCAGGTCGGTCCGGATAATCTTTTCCAGATAGCGGAGCATCACCCGGAAAATAATAATATTCCTGCCTTCAAGCACTTCCTGCCTCCTTCCCTTATAATGGTGATCCCTGAAGACCCGGAGGAGAACCTTCCCGGGCCTGTCCGATTCCAAAAGTCCTGTCAGACCGTTCCGGGTCAGCTGAGCTCCGCCCAGATCGGCTATCTCTCTATACAGTTCTTTCAGCGTATCATGCACCACAGTACCAAATCCAGCCGGATCGAGCTCCTCACTGATCTCATCCGCTTCCCCGATGCCGGCGATATACCTGAGATAAAACTTCAGGGAACAATCCATATAGGTGTTTACCGCAGAGGGAGATAAAAATCGTCCCTCTTCCCCGTCTTTCAGATAACGCTCCAGCTTTATATCCGCCATCCGGGTATGCGGTATCTCCAGGTCCGGAATTTTTCGGGCCTTCACCTCCAGCCCGGGCCTGATTATCTCCAGCTTCCTGTTAAAAACCAACTGGTGGAGGTAACGGCTCATTTCTCCGGTACGAATTCCTTCTGTACCCCCGTTGAACAAAAGGTCAACCCGCTCTGCTCTTTGAAGCAAACGATAGAAATAATAGGCATAAATGGCATCCATATCCTCCCTGGCAGGCATTCTGAATGCCAATCGCAGGGAATAGGGAATATTGGAGTTTGTCTCGTGGGCGGCCGGCATAAGCTCTTCATTCATGGAAAGCAGAATCACATGTCTGAAATCAAGCAGGCGGGTCTCCAGAATTCCCATTAGCTGCAGTCCTGACAAGGGCTCGCCTTCGAAAGGAATCCGGAGGGCCCCCAGAGACTTTTTCAGCAAGCGTTCGAAGATCATCTCAGAAATGCCGGGGCGCCGGGTGATCATCCCTTCAAATTTATTCAGGTAGGTCAGGAGCTGAAAGATAAATGCCCGGTCCAGAGCATCCTGCATGGTTTCTTCCCTCCCGGAGAGGGCTTCCAGTATATGATTGAAAAGAGTTCTCAGGTAGCGAATCAAGCCGGCCGATCCACCCACCTGTTTGAATATGACCTTTTCCAGCTCCCCGCTGAATACTTCCTGATCCACCAGGATGAGGTTGTTCCGCACCATATGAAGGCTCAGGTCTTCCGTTGAATCAGGCTTCATCTTCCTGTAATAGGGATGCAACAGGACTGCCATCACATCCCTGTGATAAAAGCGGACTTTCCCGCCGGAAGCTTTGCGGGTGTTATGCTGCATGCGCAGCAGCTGATCTATAAAACTGTAGACCGGAGTATTTTTCATGGGATAGCCCATGGTCACATTGATCTCCCCGCTTCCCTCCGGAAGTGACATCATGACCGGTAACAACAACTCTTCATCACAGAGAATCACAGCCGTATCTGTGCAATCGTGCCGTGTATCCGGCCCTTTTGACTCCAGAATCCTGTGCAGCGTTTTGGCCTGCAGAACATCTGTGGGGAGCTCAAAAATCCTTATTTCCTTATCCTTTTCCAAACCGCGGAAATCCTCCAGGCTTTCGGACGCAGGGAAGTGCTCCATATTGTCTCTTAAAAACCTTCCGGCCTCTTTTCCGGCCGTATCCGTGTAGAGATGGTCATAATCCCAGAAAAACTCCGCTCCGTGCTTCTGCATCCAGGAAAAAATCCGCTTTTCACATTGATTCAGGGCATTAAATCCTGCAATCACGGTAGGTCCTTCCCAGCCAAATTCCATCTCTCCCCCGGCTATCCGCTCCGCGATCTGCCGGTACTGCATCCCCTGATACCCCTCCCCTCTCGCCGTAAGGACGCTCCTTAAACGCTTGTATAATTCAGGAAGCAGGACCCAGCTTCTGATAAACTGCTCCTTTTCGGGGGTCTGCCCGCCCCAGTGAAACCCGGTCCAGAATTGCCTGATAAACTCAAGCTGCTCAGGTTCCAGTCCCGCCAAAGGCTCTTCAAGCGCCTTCAGGTCGACCATGTTACGGAACAACATGTCCGCATCCACCAGGTATTTATCCAGCTCATCGAAATCCCTGAGCATCATTTCTCCCCAGAGATAAAATTCATCCAGTGAATCGGGCTGCTCTGCAAATCCGGAGTAAATATCGTAAAGGGTAAAAAACAGATCCAGGGGATCGGACCGTTCCAGAGAGCTCGTTTCATCAATAAAATCACTGATGGAATAGATCCGCGGTGCCCACCCGGTATTGGAAATATGCCTGGAGAGATGCCTTTGCAGAAAAAGCCCAGCACGTCTGTTTGGCAAAATGATGCGGGTATCACCCAGCTTATCGGAAGCTGTTTTAACAAGATGTATGGCCAGTGTTTCGAGCAGGGGCTTCATTATCTTCCCGGTTTATAGTTTTTCCCCTGCCAGCTGTCGTGCTTGAGCAGCAGCTCTTCAAAAGCCCGTAAAACGCCGTCGTAACGGAGCCCCCAGCCCTCCCGGACCCCCATTCCCGGGGTCACCTCTCCGGCAATCCGCTCCACCACAAATGCCGGATTAAGCCGTTCCAGAATTTCCATGATCAGGTGAAGATATTCCTCCAGGGAAAAGAACTGGAAATCCTCCGCTTTTTCGACAAACTCCCGGGCCATGGCCGTTCCCCGGATAAGCTGTAACTGATGAAATTTAATATTATTAAGAGGCCAAGCTGACAGTTCGGAGGCCATAGCCAGAAAATCATCCCGGTCCTCGCCGGGAAGGCCGATAATGACATGCCCTCCGACCCGTACTCCGCGTGCAGCGGTCTCTTCAACCGCCCAGCGGCTTTTTTGCACATCGTGGCCCCGGTTAACCCGCAGAAGGGTCCTGTTGAACACCGATTCAATCCCGTATTCAACCACCACATAGACCCGTTTCGATAACTCCCTGAAATAATCCAGGATAGCCCCATCCACGCAATCGGGCCTGGTGCCTACCACAATTCCGATCACTCCGGGAACAGCGAGGGCCTGATCATAGAGAGAACTCAGTACCTCCGGATCAGCATATGTATTTGTATAGGCCTGAAAATAGGCCAGGTAGCGGCTTGCTTTCCGGTATCGCCTTTTGTGGAAGGCCATGCCCTGCCTGATCTGCTCAGCTACAGACTTTTCAGGCCGATTATAGGATGGATTAAAGGCCCGGTTGTCGCAGAAGGTGCAGCCCCCCGTTCCACAGGTCCCGTCTCTGTTGGGACAGGTAAAACCTGCGTCAATAGTTATCTTCTGGACACGCTCCCCGAAATGCGTCCTGAAATAGTCGCTGTACGCATTCAATCTTCTCTCGGTTCCCCAGGGATACGCCATAACTTAGATTTTAACAGTTTTATCCAGCATCACATACCAGATGTATCCCTCCATATGCTCAAAACCCATTTCTTCCAGTTTCTCCATGTAATTGCTGACCTGACTCTTATAAGCGCTTTTTTCAAGGTCACCAAATTTAAAATCAATCACCGTAAGCCGGTTCCCCTCAAGGATGACCCGGTCGGGACGGAGAATACTCTCGTCCCCGCACAGGAGGGTGCGCTCATTAAACACTCGCTTGTTCTCCCCTTCGGAGAACCACTCTTTGACCAGTGGTCCCGATAGTTTCCGGCGTATCAACCTCTCCAGTTCATTCCGCTCATTTCCGGGTATCTGTCCTTCTCTCTGCATGGCATCCAGTACTCCGGCGAGATCCCTGCCATATACAATCCTGGAAAAGATCAGGTGCATCATATTGCCATACATACGCCCCGTCCGGAACACCCCTTCCTCATCCACAAAATACTGATCACTTCTGAGCCTCACTTTCACGGCACGCTTATCCCTGTTCACCGGATAGCTACGGAAGAGCCAGGGGTCCTTCTCAGCGCGCTTCCGGGAATAAGCAGGAAGTTCCCCAATGGTCAGTACATTGGCATCCACGCAGGTGTGAAGGGGAGCCGTACAGGGCTCTTCTCCAGGATTCTTGTTCAATATCGCCTGCAAAAGGTCCCCGGTGCTTTTGACTCCGTGAACTTCCCGTTTGGGAATGCCGATATAAAGCAGGTCCCTGGCCCTGGTAAAAGCCACATACATGAGATTTAGCTTGTCCATATAACCCTTCATTCTTTCCCGGTAGTACGATCGGGAAAATCGAGTATGGATCATTCTGGAGATGAATTTTACCGGAACGATGGGTATTCTGTCCAGGGGGGTCCCTTCCGTTTCGCACCATAGGACTTCCGAGTTGCGGTGCACCGTCGTTACTTCCCAGTCACAAAAGGGAACAATGACCGCCTTAAACTCCAGTCCTTTGGATTTATGTATGGTCAGGATCCTGAGGGCATTGGACTCTTCGGAGACAGAAATCGCTCGTTTGCTCCCATGCTGCTCCCAGTAATCCAGGAAATCCTTGATGCCAACCGGTTCTCTGCGGTGCAGATCGATGACGGTGTCCTGAAATGCCTGGATATAGGGAAGATCCTCCGCACGATCTCCCAGTGAAAACAGACTGATCAGCGATTCAATAAGCTCATACAGGGGCAATTGTTTCAACAATTCCCTCTCCTTCATGAAAGTCTCCGGAAAAAAGAGCTCAGTTGGGGTATCCGCCTGGTAAAGCTGATCCGTATCAATCTCAGCTCCCATTCCCAACAGGGAACATTGGTATTTTAGCAGCAGGTTATTGATCCGGTGATCGGGCTGCACCAGGTATCGCAGCAGGGAAACAAGAATGGTCACCGAACTGTTCTGGACCAATAGCAGGGACTCATTGGAGATCAGCCTGAATTCTCCTGCATTCCCGCTCTGCCTGGCATGTTCCAGCAGTCTGTTTGCCACAGCCACCCCCTCTTTGCGGGTGCGAACCAGGATAGCTGTTTCTCCCGGCTCTATACCTGTTTGACGGATCTCCTCTACCCAGCCCGGCAGGGCTTCCAGGACCTGGTCCCGGAAGGAAAGCTCCTCATCATCAAACAACAGTCCCCTGACAAATCCGCCTGTCTCCCGGCTCTGTTCCGGAATCTCCTGAACCACGTCCTTATATGCCAGCCTGAAGCGTTCTACCTCCAGCATCGCCTCATCCCTGGAAATGGGTGAGGCAAGCAGCTCCCTTTCAATCATTTCAGCAAGCAACTGTGAGGAAAGCCGGAAAACCGTATTGTTAAAGCGGATGATCTGTTCCCGGCTGCGATAGTTCCTCTTCAGTGTATCAATACGAACTTCCTGGTGGGCAAAATCTCTCTCCAGCTCCGTTGCAAGAATCTTCCAGTCTGAATTCCTCCAGCGGTAAATGGACTGCTTCACATCCCCGACCACCAGGTTCTGCTGCCCTGCAGCCAGAGAGTTGTCCAGCAAAGGCCTGAAGTTATCGTATTGAAACAAAGAAGTATCCTGAAACTCGTCCAGCATAATATGATTATAACGGCTGCCTGTTCTCTCATACACGAAGGGAACCTGGTTTCCCCCGATGATCCCCCGGAGAAAACGACTCGAATCGGCAATCAGGAAAAGATTTCTTTCCCGGGTATATTCACGTACATACTCCCAGGTATCAGCCAGGATTCCCAGGGTATAGAAACTGTCACGGACCATGGCCACGGTATTTAAATCCACCTGCAGGCGATATACCTCATTCAGCAGGGGCATCAGCTGATCTTCCGTAAGGGCCCTCATGGCAGAAGATGAGTCCTTTTTAAGCCATTTCTCAGATAGTTCCAGAGCCTGTAATTTCGATTCGCTGAAGGGAACGTCTTCCCCCTTTCCTGCAATCACAAAAAGGCTCGACGGAGATTTACTTTTTAAATAGAAGTCCTCTGGTCCCAGGCCCAGGCTCTCCATTTGCTGAAGGGCCCTGTTTCCAATGGCCGACATTTCACGACGGGTTTGCTCTTCCATTTGATTCAGCTCCCGGTAAAAAAAATCGAGGTTCTCCTTGCTAAGGAGTGAGATGTCATATTTCAGAAAAAGATTCTGGAACGACTCCTTGAAAAGCTGCATGCCAAGCTGGATGATCTCCTCCCTGAAATTCCAGGATCTGGACTCCTCCATCCGCTCCTCGGCAAAACGGATCAACCAGGCCTGTAATTCCGGGCGATTACCCAGATCCTGAAAAAGACGGTCCACCGCCAGGGAGAGTACCCGGGAGTGGTCCAGCTCCAGGTTATAGCCAGGCTGAATACCAATCTCTTTAGTGAAAGCCCGGATCACGGACTGGAAAAATTTATCGATGGTCCCCACGGAAAATCCGGAGTAGTCATTCAGTATGGTTTCCAGCAGTTCTCCCGCCCTCCTGCTGATGGAGGCTTCATCCAGTCCGCTTGCCTTAACAAGCTGCCTCATCTCTTCCATAGGCTCGTCCTCCCGGTAATTCGAAAGTTTGGAAAGCCTGCTCAGAATCCGGTGCTTCATCTCCCCCGCTGCCTTATTGGTAAAGGTAACGGCCAGAATATGCCTGTGAATGCCTTCCCGCTGAAAGAGCAATTTCAAATACTCCATAGTCAGGGCAAAGGTCTTACCCGATCCTGCAGATGCTTTATATATGTTCAGGGGAGGCATTATGTAAAGATAGAAATTGGATTCCTTAGAATTTCATATTTTTGTACCAAATTACAGACCTTGGCACTACGCGTTGTTGTTGGATTATCGGGAGGAGTGGATTCCAGTGTGGCCGCTTACCTGTTAAAGAAAGAGGCTTACGAAGTTATCGGGCTATTTATGATCAACTGGCACGATAAGACCGGAGTGATAGATGCCGATTGCCCCTGGGATGAGGATGTGGTCTTTGCCGAACTGGTGGCCAGGAAACTGGATATTCCCTTCCATGTGGTAGACCTGAGTGAGCCTTACCGGGAACGGGTGATTGATTATATGTTTTCTGAATACCAGAAAGGCCGGACCCCAAATCCGGATGTACTCTGTAACCGGGAGATTAAGTTTGATGCCTTTCTGGAAGCAGCTGAGGCTTATAAACCCGATTACGTGGCTACTGGTCACTACTGCAGAAAGATGACCAGTATTCGGGAGGGAGTGGAGATCCAGCATCTCCTGGCCGGAGCGGATCCCAACAAGGACCAGAGTTACTTTCTCTGCCAGCTCTCGCAGGAACAGCTCGCCAGAACCCTGTTTCCCATTGGTCACCTGCATAAGCCAAAGGTCAGGCGGATTGCAAAAGAACAGGGGCTTGCCTCTGCCGGAAAAAAAGACTCGCAGGGAATCTGTTTTGTGGGTAAGGTGCACCTTCCGGTCTTTCTGCAGCAGAAACTAAAAGCCAGGGAAGGCAATATTTTTGAGATCCCGGCCGGACTGGCTCAATATACTGCGGAGAAACAGGATTTCGCGGACCTGGAAGCCATCAGTGCTCCCTGGCTTTATGCCAAAGAGGACGGAATCTGGACGGGCAAGCACCAGGGCGCTCACTTCTTCACGGTGGGGCAACGTAAAGGCCTGAATGTAGGCGGAAAAAAGGAGCCTCTTTTTGTAATTGCTACCGATGTGAAGGCCAACCGCATTTATGTGGGTCAGGGCCAATCCCACCCGGGACTCTATCGTCGTGGACTAAAGATCCTGCCTGAAGAAATCCACTGGGTCCGGCGCGACCTGGAGATGCAGGCCGGGGAGAGCCGTGATTACCTGGTGCGCATCCGTTACAGGCAGGCCCTCCAGAAGGGCACCCTGCACAGAACAGATGCAGGTCTGTACATCACCTTTAAAGAGCCCCAGAGGGGAATTGCTCCCGGACAGTTTGCCGCCTGGTACGATGGGAATGAACTGCTCGGATCGGGAGTGATCAATGAATAGAAAGCGTCTACTTTTTATGAAGGCCGCACTCTTTATGCAGCTCGTTTTCCCACCACCAGCGGCCGGAACGGATATCCTCCCCGGGTTCAACAGCCCGGGTACAGGGTTCACAGCCTATGCTGGGAAATCCCTGGTCGTGCAGCAGATTATAGGGAATATTATGCTCTTTGATATAGTCCCGGACCTCCTTTTCGGTCCAGTTAATCAGGGGGTTGATCTTCACCAGTCCGTTTGCCGCATCCCATTCCACCAGCTTGTTGAAAAATCTGGAAACCGACTGGTCTTTCCGCAGTCCGCATATCCAGGCCAGCTTATCTTCGAAAGCCCGGGGCAATTGCGCCACCTTCCGGATGGAACAGCAAAGTTTCCTCTTCTCCACACTGTCATAAAACAGGTTGATCCCGTTTTCTGCCACCATCTTCTCCACCTTTATTGCCTCCGGGAAATAGATCTTCATGCGAATTCCAAAATGCTTATTGGTGCGGGCAATCAGGTCATAGGTCTCCGGAAAGAGCCTCCCGGTATCCAGAGTAAAAATCTCCGTGTCTTTCTTCTGACGAAGTACCATCTCTGTAAGGACCTGATCTTCCAGTCCGAGACTGGTTGAAAGAACAAGATGCTCCCCAAAATGCCGGAGGAAAAAGCCTATTACTTCCGCAGGCCTTTTCTCCTTCAACTCCTCATTCCATTGTGCGATCTGCACCTCCAACTTAGCGCTTAATTCCATGCTGCTATATAAAAAATATCAGGTATAAGACTCCATTTTTCCCATATCAGTCCAGCTATCCTGGTCGTGCCGGTACAGATGTACCGGATGCGTATTTGCCAGTTCCAGATAGAAAGGCATCAGGGGAAAGCGTTTCTCTTTGGGGAAAAGCTCAAAAATCCCGGGATCCATGATATGAATGGCACTGAAAGCGATGGGCTTAAGTCCGTCTGGCGTGGTTCCGGAAAGAATGGTCTCCCCGGTCCGGTTATCGCGCCATCCCTTCAACAGGCCATCCGCACTCATCAACAGGCTGCGGGAGGTTACCCGCTGCTTGACCGCCAGGGTCGCTAAAGCCCCGCTGGCAAGATGATACCGGTACATAGCGCGGAGATCAATATTACTAAGGATGTCCACATTATATACCAGGAAAGGTTCCTTACCGAAAAAACTGGACGCATGGGCAATTCCGCCCCCGGTGTCGAGCAGTTCGTCCTTTTCATGGGAGAACTCGATTCCAATCCCGAAGTGATCCTTCTGTTTTACAAATTCCAAAATCATGTCGGCAAAGTGATGCACATTGATGATGATGGAAGTAAAGCCAGCCGCTTTTAACTTCAGTATAAGATGCTCGAGCAGGGGTTTGCCCTCCCATTCCAGCAGGGCTTTGGGTTTATGATCGGTCATCGGTCTCAGTCTGCTTCCGAGCCCGGCAGCCAGAATCATCGCTTTATTTTCTTTGGCTTGCAGCACCATTTCTCTTTTGGGGATTGTCTGTCACATTTCTTACAACGATATTCCATCTGCCTGTCCTGTATCTTTTCCTCAAGTCCATCCTCCTCCCTGCACATTCTTTTACTCATCCGTTCCTCTTATGCAAAGAATAACGCAGCAGGAATAAAATTGTTTTTGGCTAAACTCAGTTAAAATCCGGGTCCAGGTGGAGATCATAAATCTCCCGGGTCCGCTCCAGGTGCTCTCTCATGATCGAATGGGCCTCCTTACCCTCTTTTTTCCGGAGGGCATCGACCAGAGCCTGGTGCGATTTCAGGGTATGAGTCTTCTCCCCTTCAATATTCCCGTAAATATAGTTCCTCATCCGGGGGAGTAAAGAGTAGATAGGTTCCATGGTAATCTGGACAATGGGATTCAGGGTGGCCTTGGTAATGGCCAGGTGAAAGTGATTGTCCAGATCAGCCTCCTTTTGTGTGTTATCGGGATCGCAGAGTTCGAACTCTTTCAGGTTCCTGCTTAGCTCATCGATATCCCTGCTGGTCCTGTTCAGGGCTGCCAGTCTGGCAATTTCCGGTTCAAAAATACACCTCACCTCAATGATCTGCGAGAGAAGGTTCTTATCGAATTTCAAATCGTAGTAGAGATTCAGTGTATCGATGGCGTCCTCAATAAGGATTTCGCTGACATACATCCCGCTTCCTTTCTGAATGCTTATCAATCCACGGGCACTCAGGCGTCTTAATGCCTCCCTTAAAGCGGTCCTGCTTACCCCAAAAGATTCACACATCTCACGCTCAGTGGGCAGTTTAGAACCTACCGGAAGTTTTTTCTCCCTGATGGCATTCTCGAGCGTTCGTTCGATGCGCTGACTCAGGGTGAGCTTGTTTCCAATATTTTGAAAAATATCATCCATCACAAGCAGCTTAGATTGTTGCAATTTACAAATTTATTCAGGTAATTTGTCATACATCATTCATATTACTATACCATGATACTGATTGCAGACAGCGGTTCCACCAAGACCGACTGGAGATTGATTAAGGGAGAGGAGATCCGCAGCATGTCGACCAGGGGCATCAATCCCTACCACTCGAGCAGGAAGGAAATTGAAGAGGAGCTTGATAAACTCGATTTTCAGGGTAATGAGCCTAACATCCATGAGATCTATTTCTATGGATCGGGAGTCGCCAATGAAGCGATGAAAGATATTATACACAGCTCTCTTCAAAAGCGCATTGGGGTACACCCCTACATCCAGGTACAGGATGACCTGCTTGGGGTGGCACGCGCACTTTTCCAGGACAGAAGCGGCATTGCCTGCATCCTGGGAACGGGATCCAACTCAGGCCTGTATAAGGATGGAAAGATCTCGGATAAGGTTCCGGCCATGGGCTACTCCCTGGGTGATGAGGGGGGAGGTGCCGATATCGGAAAACGGCTGGTAAATGCCCTGCATAAGAGAAACCTGAGCGATGATCTGAGGGAGGCCATTATCAGGGAGGAGGGACTCTCCATAGACCAGATCCTTGAAAATGTCTATAACAAGCCGCATGCGAACAGATACCTGGCATCCTTAAGTGAAATCGCTGCAAAGTATATGGAGCACGGGGAGATCAGGAAGATTGTCTATGCGGCTTTTGAAGATTTTATCGAAAAGAATATTTCCAAGTACAGCGAATTCGAGGATCTGGAAATTGGTTTTGCAGGATCTGTAGCCTTCTACTTTAAGGAGATCCTGACCGAGGTGATGGGTAAGCATCATCTGAAAATCAGCCAGGTGATCCCCTCACCCATCGAAGGCCTGGTATCCTACCATAAAGAGGTCCATACCTCAGAGATGAATGGAACGGTCTCTATCACCGAATCTGCCTCCCGGTACGATAACCTGGACCAGATGAGCGTCCGGGAGTTGCTGGAGAATATCAATCAGGAGGACAGCACGGTACACAAGGCGGTACATACCATCATCCCCAAAATAGAGAAGCTGGTGGAAGGTATAATACCCAGAATCATGAAAGGAGGCCGTCTTTTCTATGTCGGGGCCGGGACCAGCGGGCGACTGGGTATTGTCGATGCGTCTGAAATCCCGCCCACTTTTGGTGTTCCCTATGATATAGTAATCGGTATTATTGCTGGTGGCGACAAAGCCATCCGTAAGGCCGTAGAATCGGCCGAGGATGACTTTCATGGGGCCTGGCGCGATCTGGCTAAATTCAAACCTGGCAAAAATGATGTGGTGATCGGGATCGCTGCTTCCGGCAGAACTCCCTATGTCATAGGGGCCGTTCAGGATGCCGGGAAACACGGCTTGCTTACCGCCTGTATTACCAACAATCCCAACACCAAACTGGCTGCTGCTGTGGATTTTCCACTGGTAGCCCTGGTGGGACCGGAATTTGTTACAGGCAGCACCCGGATGAAATCCGGAACTTCACAAAAATTGATCCTGAACATGATCACCACCTCCACCATGATCAAACTGGGCCGGGTGAAGGGCAATAAAATGGTGGATATGCAGCTCACCAATGCCAAACTGGTCGAACGGGGTTCGAGAATGATCAGTGAGGAGCTGGGCCTCGATATGGATGAGTCGAAAAGGCTCCTGCTGCTGCACGGATCGGTAAGGAAGGTGCTGGACAGTTTCAAATGACTATTTTCTTCCGATGGAGCGTGCGTACAGCAGGGCTGTAATGCGATAGAAGATATGCCCCAGCTTGGTAAAAGGCAGGTACATAATCACAAACCATACGGCCACCAGGTGAAAAAAATAGAGGTGGTAAGCACAGTTCCAGTTGCCAAAACGGGCGGCTTCCACCAAAGTCCCGGACAGGGTCAGAAGACCGATGGCCACCAGCAGGAGCCAATCGGAATAGCTGCTCTTCCCAAATACTTTCTTATTAAAAAGCCTCTGCCCGACCATAAGGCCCAATCCAGTATAAATCATCAGCGAGGCCAGATTCCCCATGATTTTAAAGGGATTTCTGATGGGAAGGGGGTAATTATGACTAATAGTGGCATAGATAGCGTAGATGGTGACCAGGATCAACAGGCTGAATCCGAAAAAGAGCAGCATATGGGCCAGCTTCCCGGATTTCCTCGACTGGCAGGCAGAGAAAGAGACATGGGAGAAAATCTCCCCCAGCACTTTAAAAACAGGAAGTTTCTTCATCCCGGATTCACCCGGAGGAGTCTGCCGTTTCATGTCTTTCCAGAACCTTCCGATACCAAGGGATGCCAGCAGATAAAAGAAGAAGGTCAGGGCAGAAAAACTTATATTCAGCAGGCCGTGTGGAAAAAAAGCTGAGTAATCGACCGCTCCTTCGGGTATCCTGAAAGTACCTCCCAGGACAAGAATTGCAGTAATCACAAACACGGGAACAGCAATGGCCAGAGGAAGCCAACGGGGTTCGCTTACCAGTCTGCCCAGGAAAGAAGGACGGGCATAGTGCAGGTAGGTCTTCTGACGAATGGCGGAAATCACGTCGGCGGGTTTTACACCCCGGGGGCAATAAGAGCTGCAATCGCCACACTGATAGCAGAGCCATATGTCCACGTTCCCGATCAGTTTTTCTTTCAGACCCCAGCCGGACCAGATCATCTCTTTTCGGGGAAAGGGGCGTTCCGCGGGTGCCAGTGAACAGACTGCCGAGCAGTTCCCGCATTGCATGCACTGATTCAGCCGGGATCCGCTCAGGCGGCTCAACTCCCTTTTAAACAGCAGGTCCGGTTGTATGGTAATAGTCTCTTTCATGTCCGCTCTAAGCTGGCATAGTTCTGTATCTAACCTTACATACTTTTAAATGGGTTGGGGCCGATCAGCTCCATCTCTTCCACATAATCGTTTATGATCTCACGTATCTCGTGGTGCCCGGTGATCTCCACGAATTCAGTCCGGATCCGTTCGGGTTCAAGCATCATGGTCTCCAGGGTCTCCTGCAGATTCGCAGCGCGCTGTTCGGTCAGTTCACTGCCATGAATAAAGTGACATTGGTAATCATCACCTGGCTTGCAACCTATCTGCAGGATACCATCGTATCCGTGGGAGAGTGCATCGGAGATCCAGACCTTGTTGATGGAACCCAGGCAGCGTACCGGGATAATCCTGACGAAGGGGCTGTAGCCAAGCCGGTGTATTCCTGCTTCATCCAGTGCCGGGTAGGCATCGTTTTCACAGACGAAAACCAGGATTCTGGGTTTTTCCTCAAACTCATCGGGTATATGCACAGCCTTGATCATGGCCGAAACACTATGGATATGGAAATCCGCAAAACCTATGACCCGCTCCGGACAGGAGCCCACACAGATGCCACACCTCCGGCAACGTGCCGGATTAGGCAGCGGAGTCCCTTTTTCGGTCTCATCATAACTACCGAAGGGACACTCCTCCGTGCAGCGCTTGCAATCGGTACAGCGCTCCATATACAGTTCCGGCCAGGTCATATCCCCGGATCGGGGATGGAGCGCTTCTCCCCGCTTTACACACTCGATACTCTGGATGGCCTTCATCATGGCACCTGCACCATCCTCCCCGCTCATTTCCATATCCATAGGTGCCCTGACCGTACCAGCCGCAAAGATACCGGTACGCCTGGTCTCATAAGGAAAACAGATAAAATGAGAGTCGGAAAAATCATATTCCAGTTCGGGAAGTCCCTTTCCCAGGCGGTACTGCAGCTGAAGATCCGTGGTCGTATTGGGAACCATCCCTGTAGCAAGTACCACCATGTCGCAGGTAATCCGGATGTGGTTTCCCAGCAGCGACTGGCTTACTGTAAGCTCCATCTCGTTTCCCAGGTCAGAGACCGTACCGACCACCCCTTTGGTCATAAAAATTGCATCATCGGCCTGTACCATTTTGTAAAACTCCTCCTGAAACCCCATGGTACGGATATCCCGGTATATGATATAGACCTCGGCACCAGGATTGAGTTCCCTGACATAGAGGGCCTGCTTCAGGGCAGCACTACAACAGTAGGAAGAACAGTATGAAAGATGCCCGGGGTCCCTCGATCCGGCACATAATATAAACAGAACCCGGTCAGGAAGCTCTTGCTCCTGCACAAATTGCTCAAATTCTTCCAGTGTTTTCACCCGTGGAGAGCCATAGCCCAGCGACACAAGTTTCTCTGTATTATATGGTTTCCAGCCCGTCGCAGTAACCACAGCACCAACCTGCACTTCCTCTGCCCCTTTATGATCCAGTGAAACGCGAAAATTTCCAGGTTCCCCGGAGATGGATTCTATCCTGGTGTCCAGGTAGATCTTCACTCCGGGATGCTGCTCAAGCGCTTCTATCTTCTGAGCTATATCGGGCTCTTTCAGCCTGGAAGCTTCTTCACGCTCCGGAAACATTTTAAAGATCCTTCCGGCATAACCACCCAGCCTCCGGGATCTTTCCACCAGGTGAACCCGGTAACCTGCTTTTGCCCCTTCCAGGGCCGCTGTGATTCCGGCAATGCCCCCACCCACCACCAGGATTTCCGGGGAGGTAGTTTCAGGAATATAGGGAGTATTTTCTTTCCTGGCTTCCAGCTTGGCCAGGATCATCCGTGTCTGATCCTCTGCGCACATCTGTGTATCCTCCTGCCCGGGCTCCATCACCCAGGCCACCTGCTCTCTCAGGTTAATCCGCTCCAGCTGAACCCCGTCCATATTAAATTCTGCACTTTTCACCCGGGGGGAGCAGGCCGCCACAGCCAGTCGGACGATCCCCATATCGAGAACCTTCCCCTTCAGCTCTGCCAATCCCGGTTCGGAACAGAGTGAAGGGTGTTTGATACAGGTAAGCCCCTGATATGCCTCTGTGGCCGCATCCAGAAGTTTATCCACATCCAGGCTCTCACCAATGCTGCAACCGGTGCATACGGCCAGAGCCATATTTTTCCTTTCATTCCCAGTCATTACTGCATCGCTTTTAGTGCCGCGGCCGTGGCATCTTTTACCGACGAAGAAACATCCATAGGCCGTTTACAACAGGCTGCGGGAATTATCCCGGAAGACTGTCCGGGCAGATAAAATCCATATTCGTTTATCTCTAATGCAGCTGAAACAGGAGCAGGTGTTAATCCCAAAGCCAGCACAACCATATCGAATGAATCCCGTCGCCTGGTACCAAGTGAAATATCTTCCAGTTCCAGAACGACTCCCCTCCCTCCTTCCGCAGGCAGAATCCGTCCCACCTTTCCCTTGGTAAGTATTATGCGCTCTTTTTCTTCCGCTTTCTTCAGCAGCTTTTCATTTCTGCCAGCAAGTCTAATATCGATATAAAAAATCTCCGCAGTCATCTCCGGATACTCCGCTTCCAGGCTTAAGGCATGTTTCAACGAGGCCGGGCAGCAGACAGTCGAGCAGTATGGCAGATGATTCATGTCCCGCGATCCTGCACACTGGATAAATGCAATGCGCGATGGCACCTTTCCATCCGATGGCCTGGTCAGCTTGCCATGCTCCCTGGTGCAGGTGGCCAGCATTCGTTCAAACTCCTGGTTGGTCACCACATCAGCCTCTTCCCGGTACCGGTAATTCTCCAGTTTTGCTGCATCGTAAAGGATCCATCCGGTGGCTACGATGATCTTCCCGACCTGGATCCCCACCTCTCCGGGCAAGGCATCCAGCTGGATGGCATCGTATTCACAAACTTCCAGACACTTCCCGCAATCCTCCCCTTTACAGACATCCGGATCGATGCTGTACTTCATGGGAAAGGCCAGGCCGTTGTTTATATAGGCAGCTTTTTCCCCTGCGGTCCGGCCAATCTTTGCAGGCCTTTCCTCCGGGCATACCCCGGCACACTTGCCACAGGAGGTGCAATTGTTATTGATTAACCGGGGCTTCAGACGGATGTTCACCATATACCGGCCATCCGCGCCACACAGATCCTTCAGGCTCGCACCGGTATAATAAGTGATACGAGGATTAGAACGGATTCGCCTGTAGTTGATCTCCAATCCACAGGCCGGCGGACAAAGCTTGGGAAAATAGTTATTAAAGCGGGATACGTTGCCGCCCAGATAGTTCTCCTTTTCAATCAGCACTACCTGCTTTCCGGCCTCCGCCAGCTCCACAGCAGCGGTGATTCCGCTTATTCCACCTCCTAAAACTAAGGTTGGATAGTCCAAAGTAAATGCTCTTTTTATAATATTTCGCGTTTGATCATCTCCCATTTGCCCGATTCAGGATCCCAGCGGCAATTGGCAAATGCTTCCCAGTCCTCTTTCATTCTTGGATAGTCCGTCCGGAAATAGTAGCCCGGCCAGCGGGTCTCTTCCCGGAAAAGCATGGTCCGGATATGAGATTCCGCCTGCCACATCCGGTGCACATTCTCCCAGCATCGCATAAGCTCATTCAGATCGGCGGCCGCCAGTTTCTCTGCATCTTCTTTCATAAACTGCAAATACTCCAGTCCCCTGGTCAGCAGCGCCCCGGAGGTCTTAAAGCCCACCGAAGCTCCCCCTGCATATTCGTCCATGATCTTTTGGAGACGGAACATAAACATCCTGGGTTTAATGTAGTTAGGGTTTACATCCTCATCATTGGTATAAGCATGGTGCTCCTGGAAGGTCTTCAAGGGTTGCAGAACCCTCTCTTTCATTGCGGCTGTTTGCTCCTCACTGATTTCGAATGCTTCGGGATGGTCCACGCAGAATGCTATAGCCGCTTTGCCGGCAATCCGGCCTTCGGTGAAGGATCCGGATGAGAACTTATGAGAGGATGCACCGGCCGCGTCACCGGCCGCAAACAATCCTTTCACGGAGGTCATATTATCATATCCCCAGTGGTGTTCCCCGGGAGCCAGATCTTTCGGACCACTTACCCAGGCCCCGGAGGCTCCTGAATGGGAGCTGATAAAGTAGGGCTCACAGGCTGATATTTCCGAAGGAGTCTCCTCAGGCATGATATTATGGGAAGCCCAGTTCAGAGCCTGGCTCACAGTCATATCCAGAAAATCTTCCCATGCTTCGGATTCCAGCTCCTTCATTTTTCTCCGGGACTCTTTCTCATCGGGTATCTCCGCTACAAGCTTCTGAATCGCTTCATCGGTACGCATATAAATGGGCCCGTTCCCTTCTTCCAGTTCCAGCAACATCAGATAATTCCGCAGATTTGCAGGCGTTGGTTTAGAGGTCCCGTAGGGGGCCCAGTTTTCAAGCTCCGACGACCGTTTTTCCATATAATCCTCTCCTTTGGCATTGGTGGCCCTGGATTTAAAAAGAAGGAACCAGGCTCCCACAGGTCCGTAGGAGTCCTTAAAGCGGACCGGGACAAAGCGAACTTCCTGGCAGGTCATCTCGGCCCCTGCTTTCAGTGTAAAGTAAGTGCTGGCCCCGCTGTTAAAGGGAGGATACCACGACCTTCCCAGTCCTTCCCCCACAGATCTGGGCCGGAATACATGAACCGCTCCCCCCATCACATCCAGGACCGCCTTGGCTTTGAATACATAGAAAACATTCTCCCTGACACTGAAGCCCACAGCTCCCACGCAGCGATCCTCATACATCACCGGTTCGGTGATAAAGACTCGCTCGTAATAGGCACCATCCTCACCAAGCTCCTTCAGGGCGCTTTTTGCTGCTTCGGAAACAATATTTTTGTAGGATTCCCCGTGGATCATGATCTGCCACCGGCCTTCATTCACGTAGTTGCCCTCTTCATCCTTCCAGATGGGCAGGCCCCACTTCTCAAACAGATGAACGGAAGAATCCACATGACGGGCAATATTGGCCACCAAATCCTTCCGGGCAATTCCCATCAGGTCGTTCTTCACATAACTCACATAATCGTCCACGGTATTGTTTCCCTTGCTCAAGCCCAGGTAAAGGTTGATGGCCGACAGCCCCATAGCCACAGCTCCGCTGCGTTCCATGGCCGCTTTGTCGACCAGGGTCACACGCTGTTTATTCTTTTTTGCCCAGTAAGATGCTTCATAAGCTGCCCCGCAGGCCGCCATGCCACCACCCAAAATCAACAGGTCGGTTTCCACCACAAGGGTCTTAAAATTATCTGCATTCATTGTTCAGAAATATTATTTAGAGGGAATCGGGTTCTGTTCTCAGCACCGGCGATTTCAGATCCTCTGTTCCGGTGGTAAATCCGGCATCGGGATCAATGGATCCCTCAGGCTTTGTCCGGATCGGGAATTTGAAACGTTTAACTACCTTGTTCCTGAAGCGGACCGCCCACATGATGGAGTCGGAGCTTCTTAAGGGCTGCACCACCCCTCCCAGGGGCATGAAATCGGCGTAACCCCTGATTTCAATGGCCTGGGTCGGACAGATCTTCACGCAGCTGTAGCATTCCCAGCACATATCCACAGCCCTGTTGAAGGCCTTGTTAGTCTCTCTATCCAGAACCATCAGATCGTTGGGACAGATGTACTGGCAGGCAGTACGATCCTGCGCCTTGCAGCCATCGCACTTTTCATTGATTACAAAACTCGGCATCGGTAGTTCGTTGTTGAATCACAAACATAATTAATTAATACTTTAGAATTATTTTAAAATCAGGGTGCCGGTCTGACCCGGCGTCAATCGTCCGAGAAGTGCTTCAGCATCTCCCGGTAGGAGGAGAAAACCCTGGCACGGGAGACAAATCCAAGATACTTTCCGTTTTGAAGGACAGGGAGATTGAACCGGCCACTTTCTGAGAACTGCCTGGCCACCTCCTCCATCTGGTCCGTACTTTCAATGACCCACTTGGGGGTATGCATCAAATCTCTGACCAGGGTATTGTCGTACATCTCCTGGTTGAACATGATGTGACGGATATCGTCCAGTTTGACGATTCCTTTCAAATAATTCTTTTCATCCACCACCGGGTAGATGTTCCGGCTGGACTTGGTGATGATTTGGACCAGGTCCCTCAGCGTTTCTTCTTCACGGACTGTCCTGAAGTTGGTCTCCAGGAGATCCGAGACCTTCATCATCAGCAGGATATTACGGTCCTTGTGATGGGTCATCAGCTCCCCCCGCTTGGCCAGCTGTATCGTATAGACTGAATTCTTTACAAAATACCGGGTGGTGCCCAAGGAGATAGTAGAGGCAAGCATCAGAGGGAAAAAGAGTTCGTAGCCCCCGGTGATCTCTGCAATCAGGAAAATAGCGGTCAGGGGCGCATGAACCACTCCGGCAATCATTCCGGCCATCCCCACAAGCACCATATTGCTCACCGAAACATCGATTCCAAACTGATTCAGTAAAAGTCCGAAAAGCATGCCTGTATTGGCTCCGATAAACAGTGTTGGCGCAAAAATGCCACCGATGCCGCCGGCAGAGAATGTAACGGTGGTAGCCACCACTTTCAAAGCGATTATTAATAACATGTATACCGTCAGCAGGGCAAAGCTGTGCTGCCAGCCCTCAAAAAAACTGTTTTCAAAAAGAATGAAAAATTCTCCCCGGAGCTCCTGATTCACCACCTCGTAGCCCTCTCCGTACAGGGGAGGGAAAAACAGGATAATGATCCCCAGAATCCCACCTCCCAGCAGCAAGCGTTTCCAGGGGCTCACAATTTTCTCAAAGAACCCGGATATTCTTATATAACTCTTTGTAAAATAGACGGAAAGCAGACCTGTGAGGATCCCCAGCAAAAGGTAAAAATGGATCTCTCCTATATGAAAGGGTTCGGTGAGCTTAAAAGAATACAGCACATTCTGGCCCAGAAAAAGGTAAGAAGTCACCGCAGCTGAGGCAGAAGCGATCAACAAGGGAATGATGGCCCACATGGTGAGGTCGAGCATAATCACCTCCAGGGCAAAAACGATCCCGGCAATTGGAGCCTTGAATATGGCAGAGAGGGCACCGGCAGAAGCACAGGAAATCAGCAAGGCAACCTCTTTATAGCCCAGTTTAAAGGCCCTGCCTATATTAGAACCCACGGCACCCCCCGTAGCCACTGTTGGCCCTTCCAGTCCCACCGATCCGCCAAAACCCACGGTCAGTGCACTGGTTATGATGCTGGAGTAGAGGTTGTGCGAGCGGATGATTCCGTTGTTCTTTGAGATGGCGAATAGCACACCAGGTATCCCGTGTCCCACCGGACGCTTGTTGATATACTTTATAAACAGGAGGGTCAGGGTTATCCCGACAATGGGAATAATAAAGACATAATACCTGTTGTAATCACCCTGGAAACCGTTCTGCAATGCTTCGTGGATGAAGTGAACCAGGTTTTTGATAATCACTGCGGCAAGACCCACAGCCAGGCCCACAACAGCGGAAAGAATGTAAAGGAATCTATGACCAGATAAATACCTGATCCTAAATCTGTTGACCCTCTGAAAAAAGCTGTTTTCGGCCATAGATTGACAAAATTAACATTTTACCCTGCAGAACAATGGGGAATGCTCAATTTAGAACTATTATCTTTGTTTACGGGTATCACGAAACATTGAACAAGGGTATTACGTTATTGTAAAGATGAAGGGATTGAAACCATATCCGGCCCAACTGGTTCAGGCACTATTCCTTGTACTCTTCTTCATTTTTCCTGTCCGGTCCGGGGCTCAGATCCTGCCCGATATTCCGGATCTGATCGTGGTAAGCGTTGACCACGCCGACAATGGAGTTCTTATTAAATGGGAGCCCAGTGCCGACACCGGTATCCAGTTCTATCAACTGTGGAGGAGGAATCCCGACAGAACATTCTCCCAGCTCCTGGAATTCTCTTCCAATATCCTTGAATTCAAACACATGAACAGTGGCTTGAGCAATCTCGCCTATGCGGTGACTGCCGAAACAAGCGATGGCAGAAGGAGTATTTTTAGCGATAATGTGCACCAGGCTGTAAACCTGTATATTAAGTTTGATTTATGTACACATACCAACACACTGACATGGACCAGCTATGAGGGCTGGGAAGGAGAGATTGCCGGATACAACATATACGGCGCCATTTCGGGGGAAGCCTTCCAGTTGCTCGATGCTGTCCAGGCGAGCACCAATACTTTCGAACATACCCAGGTGACCGGGAATGCTTCCTACACCTACTACATTGAGACGATCAATGCCCTCAGTCAGGATACCTCCCTCTCGGCTCTGGAAACAGTGGCAACACTCCTCCCCCAGGCCCCTTCCTCGCTGACGGTCGATCATGTGACTGTGGTGGATGAAGCCACTGTGGAGCTTCAGTTTACAGCAGATATCAGCGGACCGGTAAAAAGTTTCAGGGTTTTAAGGCGAAGCAATCCGAACACCCCGTATATGGAGGTGGAAACCCTCTGGAACATCAGTGAATCCAAACAAGTTATTCTGGATGAAGTTCCGACTTCAAACATGAGTTACCAGTACATCCTGCAGTCTGTCTTTCTGCCGGAATCATGTACCACCCCTCTGGTGCTTTCAGAATCCAATACCGGGAATAGTATATTACTGCTTAATGAGATCCACAACCAGATGCTTACCCTTAGCTGGACCCCTTATGAAAGCTATGAGCCGGGGCTCGCAGCCTATATGATACAGCGGAGAAACGGCAACGGGGATTTTGTTGATGTTGCAACAACCGGGCCACTCAGCACTCAGTGGCAGGAACCGGTAGAGTCGCTTCTGAACGGATTTCAGCCCGGCGAGGTGCAATACCGGGTTATCGCACTGAGTAATCCCGATGGATGGGGAGTGGAAGAGGCCAGTTATTCCAATATTACAGTGGCTACTGTGGAGACCCATATGCAGGTGCCCACGGCCTTTACCCCCGGCAGTAATGATATGAATTTTGAATTTAAGCCACAGATGGACTTTGCCCCGCGGGAGTATCTGATGATGATCATGGACCGAGGTGGCCGCAAGATGTTTGAAACGACCGACCCGGGCGATGGGTGGGACGGCCGGTTCCAGGGTGGCGAATTTGTGAATGAAGCCGTTTACGTCTACTATATTCAGTATACCGATTATACCGGATTGTTCAGGACACTCACCGGGAACGTGACCGTGTTATATCCCTGATACCAAAAAAAAATCCACTTAATCATACTCTTTCTCTTAAATCACTAATTTTGCGGGGGAGGTCCATCCGGACGAAAGACACATATGGAAGAACAGGTACTCATAGAAGAACAAAAGATTAATAAGCTCCTTGAAGAGTTAATTCAAAACTGTTCCAACTGCAAGTCGGCCAAAGATGAAAAATTGATCCGGAAGGCATTCAAGATGGCCAATGAGGCACATAAGGGCACACGGAGAAAGTCGGGTGAGCCTTTTATCATACACCCCCTGCAGGTAGCCCTTATTGTGAGCCAGGAGATAGGGCTGGGAGTCACCAGTACCGTATGTGCCATCCTGCATGATGTGGTGGAAGATACCGATCTGACCATGGAGGACATCGAGAATGCCTTTGGGAAGAAGATTGCATCCATCGTTGACGGTCTCACTAAGATTTCCGGAGTCTTTGACAAGGAATCCAACTCGCTTCAGGCTGAAAATTTCCGGAAAATGCTGCTCACTCTCTCCGATGATGTGAGGGTCATCTTTATTAAACTGGCAGACCGTTTGCACAATATGCGCACCCTCGGCTCTCTCCCCCGGAATAAGCAGATCAAAATTGCCGGTGAGACGATCTACCTGTATGCTCCACTGGCCCACAGGCTGGGCCTTCACATGCTAAAAACAGAACTGGAAGATCTCAGTCTGAAGTACAGGTACCCGGAAGTATACAACGAAGTATCCGAAAAAATAAAACTGACCGAAGAGCGCCGGCTGCACATGATCAACCACTTCTCCCTTCCCATCATTGATGCACTGGATAAGAACCACTTTACTTTCGATATTTCGGGAAGGCCCAAATCGATCTATTCGATCTGGCAGAAGATGCACCAGAAAAATGTCTCCTTCGAAGAGATTTACGACCTCTTCGCCATCCGTATCGTCTTCGAGCCTAAACCAGACGTTCCGGAGAAGACCCAATGCTGGAATATCTACTCCATCATCACGGATATCTATGCACCCAAGCCGGAACGGATCCGGGACTGGGTATCGACGCCCAAGGCTAATGGATATGAGGCATTGCATACTACGGTCATGGGGTCTAACGGGAAATGGATGGAGGTGCAGATCCGTTCCAGGCGAATGAATGAGATTGCCGAAAGGGGATTTGCAGCTCACTGGAAATACAAGGACAAGAGCTCCCCGGAATCGGAACTGGATAAATGGATCAAGCGAATCAGGGAGACCCTGGAGACCCCGTCTGCAGATGCGCTGGAGTTTCTGGACGATTTTAAACTGAACCTCTTCTCGTCGGAGATCATGGTCTTTACCCCCAAAGGCCACATCATCACTCTCCCGAAAGATGCCACAGCCCTGGATTTTGCCTACGAGATCCACACGGAAATCGGAAATAAAGCCATTGGAGCCAAAGTCAACCACCGGCTGGTCCCGCTCAGCCACATTCTGAGCAGTGGCGACCAGGTGGAGATTCTCTCCTCCGATGTACAGAAGCCTACCATGGAGTGGAATCAGTTTGTTACCACGGTCAAAGCCAAAAGCTCCATAAAAAATGCTCTGAAAGCGGAGACCAAAAACCGCACAGAGGTGGGGAAACAGATTCTGATCGACAAGCTGAAAGAACTCAATCTGACCCCCAGTTCAAGAATCCTGAAGAAGCTGGTGCCAGCCTATGACTCCACACACAAGGACGAACTTTACTCAAAAATAGGAAGCGGAATCATCACCCTGGACGATCTGAAGGAGATACTCAGCAAGAACACCAAAAATAAATGGGTGAGAGTATGGGACCTGTCGGTGGGCCGGTCTCAGAAAAAAACAGAGAACAAAGAGAAATATGATTCCAGGGGGACCCTGATCCTGCGTGAAAGTGTTGGGAATGAAGAGAGTTCCTATTATCTGGCCAAATGCTGCAGCCCCATTCCAGGCGATGAGGTAGTTGCAGTGCGTCAGGATGATGGCACCGTACTGGTTCACCGGACCGACTGCAATACAGCGGTGAAGATTATGTCGAGCCAGGGAGACAAACTGGTGGCAGCCAAGTGGACCCAGCACAAGGTACTCTCCTACCTGGCCAGGATCCAGATAAATGGCTGGGATCGTTTTGGTGTTTATAATTCCATCACAAACACCATCACCAAAGAACTAAACATCAGCATGCGAACCATAAACCTGCATGGGCACGATGGGATTTTCAATGGCACCATTGACCTTTATGTACACAACACTAAAGACCTTAATAACTTGATTTTAAACCTTATAAAGCTTCGTGGAGTGGAATCGGTGCACCGGGTTGATGTGAATGAGTAAAATTCTCCCTTTATCTGTTCTAAATTAAAATTATTATTATCTTGCGATGTAATTTATACTTAGACTAAGTATGGTGCAAGAGGAGACCAAAGAGACTGTCAAACAAATCTTCACAGATTACCTGGAAAGAAAAGGGCACCGAAAAACGCCCGAACGCTATGCCATTCTGGATGAGATATACTCCCGGGACGGTCACTTTGATATAGAGTCGCTCTATATCTTTATGAAGAACAAAAACTACCGGGTTAGCAGGGCCACATTATACAACACCATTGAATTACTGTTGGATTGCAGCCTGGTAGTGAAGCACCAGTTTGGTAAAAATATTGCCCAGTTCGAGAAGGCATACCGTTGCATGCAACACGATCACCTGATCGACATGGACTCGGGAAATGTGATTGAGTTTTGCGACCCCAGGATCGAAGAGATTATCAAGACGGCATGCGAACTCAATAACTTTACACCCAGTCACCATTCGATTTATATCTACGGAAGGAGCAAGTTTGGCCAGGACGGGAACAAATAGGTACTGGTTTTTTTCTTAATTTTATCCGTGTTTAATACCGGCAACCCGGCAATTTTGTGCTAAAGAAATCTCGGAATTTATGAAAATTGATGTTCTCTTAGGTCTCCAGTGGGGAGATGAAGGAAAAGGTAAAATAGTGGATGTATTAACCCCCCGCTACGATGTAATCACCCGGTTTCAGGGCGGCCCGAATGCAGGACACACTCTGGAATTTAACAACATCAAGCATATCCTTCACAACATTCCGTCCGGGATTTTCAGGGAAGATAAGCTGAATATTATTGCCAATGGAGTGGTACTGGATCCCATTGTTTTCAGGCGCGAAATCGAATCGCTGGAAAACATGGGGGTAGATCTGACCAAAAACCTCTGGATCTCAAAAAAGGCTCACCTGATTCTGCCCACCCACAGAATCCTGGATGCGGCATCCGAAGCTGCCAAAGGCACGTCCAAAATTGGATCCACCCTGAAGGGAATCGGACCAACCTACATGGATAAAACCGGACGTAACGGCTTAAGGGTAGGCGATATTGAGCTCAACTTCAGGCAAAAATATGAAGCACTTAAAGCCAAGCATATGCAATTGCTGAAGCTTTACGATTATGAATACAGCCTGGACGATGAGGAAAAGTTTTTCGAAGCTATTGAAGTCATCCGGAAATTCAAACGGGTCGACACGGAATATGAGATTTTTCGCTTCATGGAACAGGAGAAGAGTATCCTGGCCGAAGGTGCACAGGGAACCCTCCTTGATATTGATTTCGGATCCTATCCCTTTGTGACATCCTCCAATACCATTTGTGCAGGCGCCTGTACCGGCATGGGTGTAGCCCCTTCTGCCATTGGAGAGGTTTATGGGATATTCAAGGCTTATTGCACACGGGTGGGCAGCGGACCTTTTCCCTCCGAACTGTTGGATGAGGAGGGTGAAAGGCTGAGGGACCTTGGAAAGGAGTTTGGATCTACCACCGGGCGGCCGCGCAGATGCGGATGGCTTGACCTGGTAGCACTTAAGTATTCCCTGATGCTCAACGGAGTCACCCAGCTGATTATGACCAAAACCGATGTACTGGACACCTTTGATGTGATTAAAGTAGCCACGGCCTATTCGGTTAATGGTGAACTGACAGACCAGATGCCCTTTGATCTGAATGCCGAAGTCCTGCCTGTATACACAGAGATGACCGGATGGAATACCGACCTTACGGGAGTACGTTCCAAGGAACAGTTTCCCGGAGAGCTGAAGGAGTACATTGCCTTCCTGGAAAAGGAACTGAAGGTACCTGTGAAATATGTATCCGTAGGCCCCGACCGGGAGCAGATTATCGAGTTATAGTAACTATCTTCATATCTTTCCTTGTTCATACATTTCAATGATCTGCTTATGAAATCACTCGTTCAGTTTTTTGAAGAAAACGTTGATAAATATACCGATAGCCCTTATATGTGGGAGAAACACGATGGAGCTTACCGGTCTACTTCCTATGGCCAGATGCGGGAACAGGTTTACCAGTTCGCTGCCGGCTTGATGAGCCTGGGGATCGAAAAGGGAGACCGCATAACCCTGCTTGCTGAGGGACGCACCTGGTGGGTGGTGGCCGAGATGGGCATGTTCTATCTGGGCGCCATCAATGTGCCCATTTCCATTCAGCTGAATGAACCCGCAGACCTGAAGTTCCGGATCAAACATTCCGAATCCAGAATGGTGGTGGTTTCCGCCAGCCAGGCCAGGAAAATAGAGACCATTAAAAAAGAGCTGCCACTCCTGGAGAAGATCATTCTGATGGACCCCAAAGAGGAGTACGGGAAGGATGAACTTTATATGGGGGACATCATGGAACAGGGAAGGAAACTCCTTGAAAAAGATCCGGAATCCTTTAAGAAAGTGTATGGATCCGTGAGCGGAGATGATGTGGCCAATATCTGCTACACTTCGGGCACCACCGCCGATCCAAAGGGAATTATGCTGAGTCATAATAACTATGCCTCCAATACCGGGCAGGCGCTGACTGTTATCAGCATTCCGTCGGATTACCGGCTCTTTCTTTTCCTGCCCTGGGATCATAGTTTCACACATACCGCAGGCATCTTCACAGTCATGGCCGTAGGAGCCAGCATGTATGCCCTGGAAATGGGTAAGAATGCCATCGAGACCACCAGGAACATTGGAAAGAATATTAAAGAGATCAAACCGGACCTGATGTTCTCCGTACCCACCATTGCCAAGAACTTTCGCAACAACATTGAAAGCGGTGTGAGGGCCAAGGGGGATTTCACCTGGAAACTGTTCCAGACCGGGATGAAAATTGCCTACAGGTACAATGGCATTGCCTGGGACAAGGGGCGGGGCATGAAAGTTTTGCTCAAGCCCCTCTACGCCCTCTTCGATGCCGTGGTCTTCAAAAAAGTCAGGGTAGGACTGGGTGGAAACATGAAATTCTTTGTTGGAGGAGGCGCACTGCTTGACATTGAACTACAGCGCTTCTATTACGCCCTGGGGATCCCCATGTACCAGGGTTACGGGCTTACCGAAGCCAGTCCCATTATTAGTGCCAACAGCGTGGATGCTTACAAAATGGGCTCATCGGGAAAGATCCCGGAAAGCATGGAGGTGAAGATTTGTAATGACGAAGGGCTTGAGCTTCCTCCGGGGGAAAAGGGAGAGATCGTGGTCAGAGGCGAAAATGTAATGAAAGGTTACTGGAAAAACGAAGAAGCCACCGCGGAAACCATCAGGGACGGCTGGCTCTTTACCGGCGATATGGGCTACCTGGATCCGGATGGCTTTCTCTATGTTCTGGGCCGCTACAAGAGCCTTCTTATTGCCGATGACGGGGAAAAATTCAGTCCCGAGGGAATCGAGGAATCCTTTACGGACCAGTCTGAATATATCAGCCAGGCACTGCTGCACAACAATCAGAACCCTTATACCACCGCGCTGGTGCATCCCGGCAAAGATGCCCTGCTCAGGTTCCTGAAAGGGAAAGGGCTCTCAGCTGATTCAGAGGAGGGCATTGAAGCCTGCCTCACCTTGTTGGACAAGGAGATCAGGGAGTACCGGAAAAACGGGAAATACGGGGATCTGTTTCCCCAGCGCTGGATTCCGGCCAATATCGGGATCCTGGAGGAAGGATTTACCATTGAAAACAAATTAATGAATCCCACCTACAAGGTGATACGACCCAGGGTGGAGGAGCATTATAAGGAGCTGTTTGAGTACCTCTACACGGCTGAATCCAAGAAAGTGATTAATCCGCGTAATGTGGCGGCCATGAAAAAACTGCTCCGTGGATAGATTCCCAACCAGGTGCGTTCATGCAGGCACCATAGCCGATGGGGTCCATATGGGAATCAACTCCCCCATTTATACCTCCACCTCATTCGGATATATCGATCAGCCGGATACCATTTATCCCCGTTATCTGAACACCCCCAATGAGAAGGCAGTGGCCGAAAAGATTGCCTCGCTCGAAAACACGGATAGTGCACTGGTTTTCAGTTCCGGAATGGCGGCCATCTCCGCTGTGCTCTTCTCCTTCCTGGGAAAGGGTGATCATGCAGTCTTCCAGAAAGGTCTTTACGGAGGCACTACCCATTTTCTGGAAAGGGAATTTGAACGCTTTGGCATTGAATGTACCATAGCGTCCAGTCAATTGGCCGTCGACCTGGAGTCCTGCATCCGGGAAAATACCAGGCTGGTTTATATCGAAACCCCCTCCAATCCGCTGCTCCGTATCACAGATATTTTAGCCGTGGCCCGGATGGCAAAAAAACGGGGCCTGATATCGGTCATTGATAACACCTTTGCTTCGCCGGTGAACCAGCAGCCTGCCGGATTGGGCATTGATCTGGTGGTTCACAGTGCCACCAAGTACATGGGCGGACACAGCGATATCCAGGCCGGGGCCGTGGCAGGAAGGGAAGATCTCATGAAGCAGGTCCATCAAACCGGCTTAAATTTTGGCGGATCTCTGAATGCCATAACCCTGTACCTGCTGGAACGCAGCCTGAAAACCATGTACCTGCGCGTGGAACGGATCAATGAAAATGCGATGAAACTGGCCCATTTCCTGGAAGCCCACCAGGCCGTCAGTCAGGTGAACTATCCGGGCCTCAGCGGGCATCCGGGGCATGAAATTGCTGCCAGGCAGATGACGGGTTTTGGCGGAATGCTCTCCTTCGAAGTCAGTGGTAAGGATGGAACAGGCTATCAGAAGAGGCTGAAACTGATCAAACCCTCCATAAGTCTCGGCGGACTGGAGTCCATCTGCAGTTCCCCGGCCCACACCTCACACAGGCACCTGGGGCCTGAAGGGCGAAAAGAAGAGGGAATCTCTGAAGAGCTGATCAGGTTGTCGGTGGGCATTGAAGATGTGGAGGATCTGAAGGCCGACCTGGAGCAGGCATTGAAATAGACCGGCACCTGTTTTCTTCATCGGGACACCCCGGGCGGCTTTTAGCGGGATTCAGCCCGGGATCCTGACCTGGGTTCTGCCCATGATCCTGACCTGGGTTCTGCCCATGATCCTGACCTGGGTTCTGCCCGGGATCCTGACCTGGGTTCTGCCCGGGATCCTGACCTGGGTTCTGCCCATGATCCTGACCTGGGTTCTGCCCATGATCCTGACCTGGGTTCTGCCCG
>JARGFM010000026.1:0-934 GCA_029210725.1 Bacteroidales bacterium
CCTCCGATGCATCTGAAGATTTGCCTCACAGATAACTTTGCCATCTTTGATCTGATAGCCCTTGGTTTGTTCACTTCTCGGATTATGTGGAATAACAGCCAGTGCATGCAGATCATTGATGATGTATTTCAGCAAGTCTTCAGAGTCATAGTTGGCATCGGCCAAAACCGAGCGGATATTGAGGTTAAAACAGGTGACTGCTTCTTGTATGAGATCTTTAGCAACTGCCACATCAGAGACATTTGCCGGCTTGGTAACTTCCCAGATTGGAAGTTCGGTATCAATATCGTTTATCACATGATTACGATACCCCCAGAAGTAGCGGACCTTCTTTTGAAAAGGATTTGGGAAATGGATCAAGACACCTAAACGTGCGTCAGGATCACCAGCTGGTTTTTTGGTTTTGTCAAATCTATTTGACATTGAGGTCTTTAGGTTGTTTTCTTTCAACAGTGCGACAATTGGGCAAGAATCAATGGCAATAGAGCTTCCAGATATAGCCCCGGTTTTGATTAGTTTCTGAACTAGCTGTTTACGCATGGAGGAAAGTTCAAGGTGGCTTGTATCGTGCAGGAAAGATGAAAAGCGTTCGGTTGAAGGTGCTGATTTCATGGGATTAAAGCCTAAGACTCTGGAGACACTCGGATTGTTATTGAGTTCAAAAGTCAGGTCGGTCAAGTATGGATAGCTTCTCAACGACTTATATATTAATGCTTTAAGCATACTGTTTCGGCTAAATGGACGTCTGCCAGTCTTGGGAATGTTCTCTGAAAGCAATGGAAGGTTTTGGAAGAGCTTATCGTATCTAATGGCTGGTGGTAAATCAGCCGGATCAAATAGGAGTTCTGAATGCGACATGACCGGTACCCTCTAGTTTTGTGAAAGTCTATGACATTTTTCATGATGCGGATACCAGTAAATTAAGAGTTAGGAA
>JARGFM010000026.1:942-49477 GCA_029210725.1 Bacteroidales bacterium
GCTGGCAATGGAGCACAGTAAGGATCTGAACCACACATCCTGCATCAAGGCGTTCAACACCTCTTCGATCTTTGCTGCAAGAAACCTGTTCATCAATTCTGTCAAGGATTGTTCAAACTCATTATATCGCAGATTCTCCTTGAACTCTTCGGTGATTTCTGCTACTTTTGAAAATAAACTCTCGTAGTTTTTCATTGGGTTGTACGTGTTTAGCGATTCGTAAACCCAATGTTTTTTATTTATCCGGTATCATACAACTAATCTTTTCCACAAATTGGGAGTGCACCCCCCATGACCGGTACCCTCTAGTTTTGTGAAAGTCTATGACATTTTTCATGATGCGGATACCAGTAAATTAAGAGTTAGGAAACTAAATGTCAAGCATACAAATCATTACAATGGTAGAAACTAAGGCTTTCACATAACTCCAATTTCCTAACTCGGGTATTTTTCGGGTCGAAAATGGGTGAAAAATGGTTAAATTTGGGTGAAATGACCCTTGTATATATTTGGATATCAATGAATTATAAAAAGTTAGGAAATGCCTATTTTTGATGCTTTGTATCATATTGAATATTAAATGGTTAAGAGTTTTGTGAAGCCCTATTTATTACGAAAGCAAGTTAGGAAAATTTTCCTCCGTGGCCTTAGCGAATTCTCTCAGTTTAAGGGAAGTTAATAAAGAAGAAGGAACTTCAGCTTTATACGAAACGGACTCCTGCTTAGTCCGGGTCTTCTTTCACGGTACCCGAGGCTAGAATATTTGCCTTTGAATTACCCGGGAATCTGTTTTTTTCAGCTGCAATTTTGTTTGGCTTCTGGCGGATATCCAGATAAATCTGAGCGGAGAATTCATCGCCTTCCGTGGATTTGATATTCGAAGCCTCTTTGTTTATAAGTAGTTTTGTGGGGAGTATTTCACGGTAATCTGCCTGCGTAAAAGCCTGTTTGCCGGCCGCCTGGTTCCGGTGTTCTCCGTAGGAAAGAAAAACGGTATCCCTCGCAATGGTATAGGTTCCTGTAAATGTCTGATTGTCGTCCACACAGAGCACAAAATCTTTGCCTTTTTCAAACAGCCTGATATACTCCGACTTGTCAACCGCTCCAAATACGATATCCTGTCTCGGTCTGACCAGGAACATGCAGAAAATAAAAAAAGCAAAAATGAGTGTATTCCAGACTTTCATTACCGGTAATTTTTTCTTCAGGCTCTAAGGTAAGGAGGGATGAGATTGCAAATAGGTTGCGTTATCATAAGTTATTAACCTCTATTATTATGGATCGGGACATATTCCCGGTGACTGTTTCATACAGAATTGTTCCGGTCATCGGCTTTTTTTTCATAAGTTTACCTGAACACCAACTTAAACGCCCGATGACCGGCAGGGACCCAAGATTCTTTAAGTTCTGGCAGGAATTAAAACGACGGAATGTCCCCAGGGTACTGGCTATTTATGCCGGGACCGCTTTTATTATATTAGAGGCGGCCGATATTATATTCCCCCGTTGGGGATTCCCCGACTGGACGGTGGACCTGGTTTTGTATCTCTTGCTGCTGGGGGCGCTTATAGCTGTGGTTCTGTCCTGGATCTACGACATTTCTCCTTCCGGCATTGTGAAGACCCCATCGGATGAGGCGGCCGGGACCGTTGGAAAGAAAGTGCAGGAGCGGGTCAGAAGACCCGTGGTCAGTAACATCATTATTGCGGTGCTCGTTGTAGTTATCGGTTTGTTGATGTATCCAAAGATATTCAGGAACAGCAATTCTCCCCTGAGCGGGGTCAGCCAGAGCTCCATTGCTGTGCTGCCCTTAAAGATTATCGGGAACGATGCGGAACTGGGCTTTTTTGCCAGTGGACTGGTGGAATCGCTCACCTATATGCTGTCCAGGGTGGGGAATTCGGAACAGATTTTTTCTGTGATTCCGCCCAGTGAGATTGTAGAAGCCATAACCGCAGCAGAAGCCAGGAAGAAATTTGGTGTTTCCCTGGTTATTTCGGGCAGCATCCAGATGGATCAGACCTCCAGTCGTCTGATCCTGAACCTGATTGATGCCAGAACCCAGAGCCTGATCCGCTCCGAAAAACTCGACTATTCCAAAGGGCAAAACCTGATTATCCAGGATGAAGTGATTTCGGTCATGGTGTCCATGCTCGGGCTGGAACTGGAATCTGAAACAAAGGAACGGATCACCCTGGGCGGACCAAGCCTCCATGAGGCTAATGAACTCTACCTGACAGGAAGGGGGATTCTAAGGGAAGGGATAGAGACAGAGGAGCATATAAATGAGGCCCTGAAGCTGTTTCTTTCGGCCATTGAAAAAGATTCTCTCTTTGCCCAGGCCTATGCGGGGGTTGCCCAGGCCTATACCCTGAAATACCATTTTACGCTGAATGCGGCCTGGAACGATGAATCCCTGAAATATGGCCGGAAAGCTGTGGAACTCAATGACCAGGATGCCTATGCCCTGATGACCCTGGCTTCTGCCCTCGTTGAAAAGGGAGAGTTTGAAGAGGCTCTGTCCTACTACGAGCAGTCCAGATCCCTGGATTCAGTCAGGTCCGATATATACTCCGAACTGGCCTATCTCTATGAAATGACCGGGGAGGCGGAAAAGGCCGAGCAGCACCATCGCAAAGCGATACAGATGGATCCCGATTCCCATCTGACGCATTACTATCTGGGAGGGTTCTATTTTGCACAGACCAGATTCAGGGAGGCCATGGAGGAATTTGAGCTGGCATTGAAATTTTCGCCCGGTCATCTGACCATTATGCACGCTATCGCTGCGTGTAATTTTGAACTGGAAAAGTTTGATGAAGCCCTGGCGGGTTTCGGGGAGATTCTGGAGCAGGACAGCGCGCAGGGACAGGTCTTGTGGAATATGGGAATCATTTATTATTATCAGGGCGAATTTGAAAAATCGATCCATTGTTATCAGAAAGCGCTGAACTATACTCCTCAGAATTATAATCTTCATGGGGCCCTGGGTCGCGCCTACCTGTTATCGGGCAAAGAATCTCTGGCCAGCGAATCCTTTCGGAATGCCATATCCATTGGACACCAGGACCCCAACTGTCCGGATTTGAAATTTGCCACCTGGTTTGGTTTGCTGGGGCTGGAGGATTCAGCATTGTTTTACCTGGAGCGCTTTGATCCCCCGGAAGATCCGGAAGATCTGGATACCACAGCTGCCTTTGTTACAGGTGAACTCTTCCTGATTCTGGGAAAGAAGCAACCGGCATTCTCCTACCTGGAGAGCGGACTAATACGGGGCTATGGCTGGAATGAGGTCAGGTATTCTCCTTTATACAAGGACCTCAGGCAGGACACAGAGTTCAGGGAGCTGATCGGGCGCCCGGAGAATTGATCTTACCTCAGGCCAAAGCGGTAGGAGAATTTCACCAGGAAGGTGTTGGTGGCCCGCTTATTCGTAAACATGTGGTTCATGTTCTCCCACAGAGCGAAATCCCCGTCCTGTATGTAATAGTCCCTGGTCTGTGACCATACCAGGTAGGCTGTGGATCCAGGCAAAAATTCCCACCGGATAACCAGGTTCGACAGCCACTCATCCACTGAAAAATCGGGGTTTTCGAAACTGTAATCCACATTCATATCCAGATTCTCATCGATCTCATAGCTTTGATCATTCAGATGGATCTGATCGGCTGCATAGAGATGATACCTGTCGGAAAAACGCTCCGCTTTGGGATCGGTGATCATTTTAAAATCAGAGTATTTGCCGGAGGCTGTGAAGGGCTGGCCCCAGTACTGGATGGTCAGGTCGGGAGTGATATTGTAGTTGATCCTCAGCGACATGCTAAGCACTTTCTGATCGATGGAAGCAAAGATATACCGGGCATCTTCATTCATATCCGTCTGGTTTACATACTGAAGTTCCTGCTTGCTGGGAGAAAAGGACGGGAAGAGCGAAACGGAGAGGGTATTCAGGGGCCGGATGGTCAGTAAAAGAGAATAGGAGTACCGTTCATAATACTTATCTGCACCCCGGCTGATATTTCCGAAGAATCCCCCGGAAATGGCTTTGCGGTCATCGGACATCACCCGGAAATAGAACCTCCCGTCGCCGGGAAGGTACATGGAGGGTCCGCCCCTCAGGGTTCTGTTCGAAATATTGTGAGCGGTGATTCCTCCTCCAAAACCTGCGCTCCAGAAGTTCTTGAAGCTGGCATTTGCGTTATACTCGTAACCGATACCGGTGATGGTACCCCCGAAATCATTGCTTATGTGCACATCGGTATTCAGGCGAAGGCTCCGGAAGATACTGAAGGGTTCTGTGAAATTATATCCGGTCCACAGCACATTCAGCATATGATCGGAAAGCTGCATATAGCCCATGTCATTGAGCTCGAGGCCAGGTGTTTTGAATATATGCATAAACAGGAAATTCCAGTTCCCGCCTATCTTCCCGAACTCAAGTTTCCCCCCGGCTCCGGAGAGGCTGGTACGGGTCCCGTCAAATTCCATGTAATCGGCATCGGGTCGCTGAAAATACCTGGCCGAAGATTGCTGGGTGCGGGAGATGGCTTCTTCACTCCCCTGCACATGGCTCATATACAGGGAGGCATTAAGCATGTAATTGCGCTCCTTGTAATACTGGGTAAAATCAACTCCGGCGGTAGTGGCATTTTTATGCAGGTAGTCCATTTCGGTCCCCTCCAGTCTGCGTATGGTGCTGGTAAGGGCTCCTCCAACAATCGTATTTCCCTTGTTGAAGTCCTTTTGTACCCGAGCCAGAGAGTAGTTGGTAAGTGGCTCTACGGTTTCCTTTCGTTCGCTACCTTCCTGATCGATCCTTGCTTTTGTGTCGGCTGTAAGGGCCTCCATAATGCCCACTGACAATCCGTTTTCTGTCTTTCCGGTAAGCTTGGCAGCTCCCAGAATACGGGTGAACCTGGGTACGGTGGTATACTCATCATCATCGATGGATGGGTAGCCCTGAGGCCTTCGTCCTATGCGGCGGGAGTAAAAGAGATTGTCATTTCCCACATCCCCGTCGCCCAGTCCCACATTAAAACTGGTGATGCTTTTCCCTTCAATGAAAAAGGGCCGTTTCTCTTCGAAGAAGTTCTCAAAGGCGGTCAGGTTCACTTCTGAGGGGTCCGCTTCCACCTGTCCGAAATCGGGATTGATGGTGAAATCCAGGGTGAGGTTATTGGTAACGCCAATCTTGCCATCCAGTCCCATGTTGAGTTTGTAATCGTATCCATCTGCATAAGGATTTCCCTCCTCCGGTTCGTAGGTATTTAGTGCGGCAACCCCGTATGGCATCAGATCGAGCTGTTTCCTGGGTTCGATATCCTGAAGGCCGTTGAGTTCCCCCATGGCATGCATCAGTCCCGGTGCATTCCTCGGGATGGGGTGCCACAGACTCAGTTCATTTTCCCTGAATATTTGTCGCGCCACCTCAAAACCCCAGACCTCCCGGGAGTTTTTTTTGAAACGTAACTGGGTAAACGGGATTTTCATTTCAGCTCCCCATCCCCAATCGTGAAGCTGCGCCTTTCCCAGCCAGATAGGATCCCAGGTGGGGTCCTCATTCTGTCCGTTATTGGTCTGGATCATATCAAACCTGACCCCTGAGGAGCTCAGTCCAAATATAAAACCCGTTCGCAGATCGTGATAGCTGTCAAATATGATAAAGACCATATCCCCGTCTCCGTTGTCGCGCCGGCTCATCCGGTTGGTAATGCTGTCCGGGGCGCTGTCCAGTGCCTTCACGGCAATATAGAGGTTCATATTGTCAAAGGCCACCTTAAACTCGGTCGGCTGCGACGGGGGCCTGTCGGCATAGGGCTCGAGCTGGGTGAAATCGCCTGCCCAGCTGCCCTGCTTCCAGGCCTCATCATCGAAGATCCCGTTAATGACAGGAGCTTCCTCTATCCGGAAGGCTTCATATTTTTTTTTTGGCAGGTATTCGGTCTGCCCCCTGAGAAGGGATGTTGTGGCTAAAGTGATCAGGGTAGTGAGGGTCAGGAGCTTGATCATGGAGTCTTGTGGTCAAAAATATTTTCAGGATTCGGAGTTTTCCTTTCGGATTTAGTAGTAAAGACGGATAAATATCCTTTTCGTTACAATCCATAAAGATTATTTTTTCGTGGAAGCCTGGAGGACCAGCCTGATTGATGATGGAGAATTTATTCATTAACTTGGATGTCGTATATATCCGGGCTATTTGACCGGAATACCCTGTAAGTCAGGTGCATGTCGCTAGAAAGTCATGTGAAAGTCACCGCTACGTCGTTCTCCGTTTTGAAGTTAAATCCTAAAATTGCCTGAGAATTCAAATGAAAATGAAACAGCCCGAATTAGGCAGAAAAATCGCAGACCTGAGAAAAGCAAAAGGCTATACTCAGGAGGAACTTGTGGAAAAGTGCAACCTGAGTGTCCGGACCCTTCAACGGATCGAATCCGGGGAGGTCGAACCCAGGAGTCACACCATCAGGGTCATTTTTTCAGCGCTCGATTACCAGGTTTATGATTCATCGAACATCCGGCTCAGGCTGTTTTTCAAACAGGTAAGTAATGTATTTAACCTTAAAACCAACACCATGAAAAAACTTTCGATTCTGGCCATGGCATGTGCCGCCGCCATTTTTGTTTTGCTGAGTATCTGCGTGGATGGAAATGCTCAGTCTGAGAACCAGGTCAGGGAGCTTATTACCAACAACAACGCCAATTCCATTCGCTGGTTTAATTCGGGGAATGTGGATTCCCTGCTGACCAAATACAGCGAAGGTGCCTGCGTACTGGGGGAGGGATGCGGTACATCCGCCATCCGTGACTTTTACCGGTCTCAGATGGGCGAATTCCAGTTTGAGAGCCTGGATATTACTTCCCTTCATGCTTCGAAATCCATGGCCGTGGAAAAAGGCCGCTGGATGATCCGTCTGGAATCGGGATTGAGAGTCGGGGGCGAATACCTCTGCGAATGGCACCAAAGGGATAAAAAGACCTGGTTGATCGTAAACGAGGTCTCTGTTCCGGATTAGGGGTATCCCATCCGGCAGGCTGAGTTCAAAAAGTTTTTCTATGGACTGCATCCGGAGGTGAAGATCACCCGGGGGCTGCCCTTTATATCCACCTGAAGCCCGGGAGGAGGAAATGGCAGGGTCCATACACATACTCCCTGCAGGTCGGGAAGGTCCTCCAAAAACAGATGGGTCAGATTCTTATTGCCAGAGATATTCAGACTCCTCAGGGCGTTCCCCCCACAGGCAAGGTAGGTCAGTCCGCTGTTCGCGGAAACATCCAGGGTTTTCAGTTCATTACCGTAGCAATTCAGAAAGCTTAAGCCGGGCGACTCTGAGACATCGAGGCTGGTTAGCTGGTTGAATCCGCAGTCCAGATGGCTGAGGGAAGGGTTGTTGCTCAGGTCCAGATCAACCAGTCGATTCTGATAACAATTTAATTTCAGCAGCTTGGTGAATGCCTCAATTCCATTCAGATCGGTAAGCCCCCTGAACTGTACATTCAGATCCAGGACCTCCCGGGCCTCTGCATGGCTGATAATGCCATCGTTATTGGTATCCACTCCTGCAGCCAGAAGGGCAAAGATGAACTGTGTGCTGAGGTTCTCCACCGGAACAATTTCCAGGGTCTCAGGCTCCCTGCTGCAGGAGGTCCAGACAAGAAAGAGGAACAGGAGCGTCGGGACGGTCTTCCTCGCCGTATGTTTCATTCGTTCCACAGGTCCGGGATGGCATGATGTCCACGTGCCTTAGAAGGAGCCTGGTCAAAGGCTCTTGTCCTGCCGGAGTGAATCCCGTAGATCCGGGTGGCTGTCTCGGAGATGGCATCCACCAGGAGGGGGTAGGGCCGGTCGCTTACATCGACCAGTCCGCAGTTGTAGTTTTCGCCGTCGTAGCCCCGTCCGGTCAGGTCCTGGTCGCACCACTGAAAGTAGGAGGTGCCTATCAGGGCCGGGTGTTCATAGGCCCTTTCGGTATAATAACGGTAAGCCACCCCTCTCTCTTCCTGCGAAGAAACCTGCCAGAGGGACTGCGCCATGCCCCGGTCCACCGTTCCGAAGTGATATTCCCCGATGAACAGGGGTTTACCGGTCACCTCCGAGAAGCGGTCCATCATCTCTTTACGCGGGAAGAGGTCGTAGCAGTTAAAGCTGAATACATCAAACACATCCTTGCACAGTTCCAGGATCTTACTGTCGGCTTCCTGGCCGAAGCGGATTCCCAGGGTCAGGTGGTTGGGATCGTGTTTTTCCAGTACCCGGTCGACCGTTTCAATAAAGATCCGGAAGGTATGGTGGATAAACCGGATCCTGCTTTCAGGCGTGTCTTCCTCCGCAAGATGATCCTGCAGTTCTTTTTTAATGGCCCGGTCCTCTCCCTGGAGGATCAGATCGCAGAGTCGCTGTTCCCGTCCCAGGAAGGAGGGCTCATTATAGGTAAAATATCCCAGCAGCCATGGATTATCCCGGTAGGGCTCCACACTGGTCCGGATCGCTTCGTCAATATTTTTTTCGAAATCGCTGTCATACACATCTGCAAGTCCCATCAGTCCGCCCTCAATGCCAATGTCATTGAGTTGAAGGGTGAAGGCTTTTTCGTTTCGTTGGTATACTTCCCGGTTGGACCAGTTGGCAATGGTATTGAGACCCCAGCGGTCCATCCGGGTAAGGATGTTGTCTACAGATTTTTTACGGGCCTCTTCCCCGTAGCGCCGGGTGAGGTTCCATCTTCCAAAGGAAGTGGCGCGGTACCTGTCGTTCCGGGAGCCGGGATCCTCAGGCGGAAGTTCCTTGAAAAGGTTCCGGCGCTGTTCCAGCCGATAGACCCCGCCTCCTCCGCCGGGCCCCACACAGTTCACTCCGTGGGACAGAAAAAGGTAGCCTTCCGGGTCCACGAACCACCAGCGGCCATCCACTTTCTCCGTTCTGAAGAAACCGGTGCCCTGATCGATCCTGGCATCCAGGTACCCTCCATATTTGGAGTAGTTGAACCGGGCCGGGTCTGCGGGTAAAACATCTTCTGCCGTCCACTCCTCCTGCAACTGTTCCAGGGAATAAATCTTTCCCTCCCAGTCTCCCAGGTTGTATTGTCCGAACTCGTCCACCACGGGAAGCTCCCCCAGGTACTGATCGCCCGGATCTTCTTTGGAAAGACTTACGGAACGCAATTTCATGTGCGGGTTGCCGATGGGGACATGCATGCGGATGCCTATCGAATCCACTCCCTTTAAAGGCATCCGGGTGCCACTCAGATTGATCCATCCCGTATACCTGGGCTGGTTGAAGGTTCCCGCCAGGTCGCCCCGGGCATCTGGTGGTTCCCTGTAAAAACGCAGCGGGATGGCCAGGCGGTTCCATCCACCGGGGGTATAACTCATGATACGCAGTTCATTATAGCCGGTCTCTGTGGTGAATCCCACATGAAAACGCTGCGGGGTGCTGATCATAAATTCCAGAACCACAAACTCATATCCATCCCAGTTATCCGGCAGTCCCGCTGAGATTTCCTCCAGGGCAAATTTCATTCCGGAAACCTCCATGTCACTGTCGAATGGAATGGTGACATAATCCTGATTGCATGAGAAAAGGCTGATCAGAAGGAGGAGAGTAAGTCCCCTGAGAACTGTTGAAGCAAAGCTATGCATAAGGCTGCTGTATGAATTGATTTGATCTTTCCGAATAAAAGTACGTAAATATATTTTCTATTTTTACAGATGCATGAACGGAGTATCCTTCCGGCCGGCAATTGTCCGGCCAGGCTTGTTATCTCAGGTAAAACTCCATACATTTATAGATCAAGATGGAACGAAAAAAGGCAAGTTACCTGGAGGGGACCGTCTCGATTCTTGTGAATACGGCCCTGTTCGCATTGAAATACTGGGCAGGGATAGTTTCCGGATCCGTAGCCCTGATGGCCGATGCCTGGCACACGCTGTCGGATTCAATCAGCTCCGTGGTGGTTATCGTGGGTGCCAGGCTGGCCTCCAGGAAGCCCGATAAGGGTCATCCTTACGGCCATGGCCGGTGGGAATTGATCTCTTCCATTATAATCGCTTTGATACTGGTATGGATTGCCATTGGCTTTGTCCGGGATTCCATAGTTAACCTGCAAACCAGGGAATCTGCAAACTTTGGCACCGTGGCCCTTGTTGTAACGATAGTGTCCATTGCGGTCAAGGAGCTGATGGCCCAGTTTGCATTTTATCTGGGAAGGAGATCGGGTAGTTCAACGGTGAAGGCTGATGGCTGGCATCACCGGACCGATGCCCTGTCCTCCCTGGTCATCCTGGTCGGAATCCTGGTCAAGGATTATTTCTGGTGGATCGACGGGGTCCTGGGCATTGTCGTTTCCCTGATGCTGATGTATGCGGCCTATGAGATATTGTTGGAGGCTGTCTATAAAATCCTGGGGGAGGAACCGGGTGAAGAGCTGATCCGGGAGATAAAGGCTCATATCCGCTCACTGTATGATTATGACCTGCATCCTCACCATTTTCATATCCATAATTATATCAGCAGCAAAGAATTAACCTTTCATATCAAGATTAAAAACAGTGTTTCGGTGGAAGATGGGCATGCCATAGCTACGGCTATTGAGGAGCTGATCGATGAAAAACTGGACCTGAAATCCACCATTCACCTGGAACCTCTGGATTATGATCATCGGAATGACTGAGGTTCCTGGCCAAAAAAGTGGTAATTTTCCCCATATTTGTCCGATCCGGATGAAATATCCTTCCTTGTTTATATTTATGGGATTCGCGCTGGGCCTATCCCTCCTTGACCCTTTTGAACTGCGGGCTCAGGGAAGTTTTTCGGAACTGGTCGACCGGAGCTTTGGAAGCAAGCAGGAACTGGTAAACGGGATTCAGTTCAGCAATCAGTATATTCGCTCGGAAGGCCAACCGTACTGGATTGACGGGCACTTCCGCAAAGGCAGTGTGTGTATCAATCAACAGTGGTACGAGCAGGTGAAAATACGCTACAACCTCTATTCCCAGAAGCTGGAGCTGGAATATCACAGCCCGGAGGGCCATCTGAACCAGATCATGACGGTGCCTGAGAATATTTCGGACTTTTCCCTGGAAGGCTATGTCTTCAGACGCATGCAGTTCGCGGAGGAGCTACCTGCTTATTACCAGGTGGTTTCTTCCGGAACCACTATCTGCTATGTCGGGTGGAGCCGGGATCTGCTGGGCAACAGTTCGTCCGGAACCAGCTTTGCTCCCCCGGAACGCAGATACCGGATCCTGCAGGGGGATCAGTGGAAGGTGTTCAGGGACCAGAGAACTTATTTGCGCGTATTTCCCAAAGAGCGGAAAAGGGACTTTAAACGCTTGCTTAGGCAGAGGAACTATAACTTTCAACGAGCCACCACCAGGGAGATGGTGGAGATGCTTCTGGACACCATGCGGCTCCTGGAAGAAGGGGGTGGGGCATGAGGGAGAGAGTCTTAACGGGACTGCTTGTTCTGGCGTTTTTCCTGAGGGGATTGAGTGCTCAGGAAGCAGGGCTGAGCTTCAGCGGCTCATTTCAGGAAGTTCCCTTTTCAGAATTTGCAACAGCGGTGGAGGCACAAACCGGAACCACCATATACTACCTCGACACCTGGGTGCGGGACCTTCAGGTGACCCTGGAGGGACAAAACCTTTCTCTTCCTGCGGTCCTGGATTCCATCCTGAAGCCCGCCGGACTGGATTACTACCTCGATGAGTGGGGTCATCTTTTTCTGACAGACGGGGCCGCCTTATTAAGCGCGTTGCCGGATTATGAAGGTGCCAGGAAGAGCCCCGTTCCGGAGTATGGGGAGCTCCCGGAAGCTGTGGAGGAGGACCTCACCCTGGCCGAACAAAAGTATATCAACGGCCGGAGGGTGAGGGTGCTGGAAGAGATCCATGTGGGATCGGCCGAACAGGCCGGGTCCGGGAGAAAAGCCCTGATCAGCGGGCAGATCCATGACGAAGAGAGCGGGGAACCCCTGGTGGGGGTCACCGTATATATGGAAGTCCTTCGCAAAGGGGCCTCCACCGCTTCGGACGGGCGCTTTAACTTTTTACTCGTACCCGGGACCTACGGGGTATTGTGTCAGAGTTTGGGAATGGAGTCGCTGCAGTTTACCATGGTGGTGCATTCCGGCGGGGAACTGAAACTGGAAATGAAGAAGACCCTGATTCCGCTGGACGAAGTGGTGGTTACGGCCGGACGACATGATCATGTAAGTGGTAATCAGATGGGCTACGAAAGGCTCAACTACTCGGTTCTGAAGCAGGTTCCGCTGCTTATGGGCGAAAGGGATATTCTGAATGTGGTGAAACTGCTTCCGGGGGTACAGAGTGTGGGAGAAGGCTCGTCCGGATTTAATGTTCGTGGAAGCAGTGCGGACCAGAACATGATTTATATCAATAAAGTCCCGGTATACAACAGTTCCCACCTCTTCGGTTTTTTCACGGCTATCAGCCCGGAAATTGTAAGGGATTTCAGTCTCTACAAAAGTAATCTGCCCGCTTTGTACGGGGGAAGGCTGGCTTCCTTTTTTGATATTCAGACCAGGCAGGGGAACATGAAACGTTTGTCGGCGAGGGCCGGGATCAGTTCCGTATCAGCTTACGCGGCCGTGGAGGGGCCTCTGAAGAAGGATAAAAGCTCCATTGCCCTGAGCCTGCGATCCACCTATTCGGACTGGATCCTGAAACTGATGGAGGATCCGCAACTCCGGGAAAGTGAAGCAGGATTCAGCGATGCCAGCGGGGTGTACACCTGGAATGCCAGCGATAGGACCCGACTGAATGTATTTGGCTACCTGAGCAGGGACCGTTTCAAACTGGGTACGGTTCAGGAATATGCTTATGGCAATGCCGGTGCAGCGCTGGATGTCCGCCACCGCTTCAATCAGCAGATCAGCGGGACCCTCGCCCTGATATACAGTCGTTATCGTTTCAGGAACCAGGATACCCACCTCCGGACAGCCGGATTTGAGCATGAGAGTTACATCAGGCACTATGAGCTGAAATCTGATTTTGAGTGGTTGTCCCTGGGACGGCATAAGCTGACCTTCGGGGGAAGTGGGATTTATTACCAGCTGGACAGGGGCTCCATGGAGCCATTTGGAGCCGCTTCTCTGAGAGAGAGCCTGGACCTGGGACTGGAAAACGGAGTGGAGACGGCGCTTTATCTGGCCGATGAGCTGACCCTGACGGAGAGACTCAAAGTATACGCCGGTTTTCGTTTCTCCAGTTTCTTTTCTCTGGGGCCTTCGGAGCTAAGAACATACGCTCCGGGCATGCCCCTCTTGGAGGAGAACATTGCGGACACCCTGAGTTTCGGGCGGGGAGAACTCAGCCGGGCCTATGCCGGACTGGAGCCCCGACTGAATATGAGGTACCTGATCAACGACCAGGCATCCCTGAAATTCTCCTATAACCGGGGATACCAGTATCTTTTTATCCTGAGCAACACGGTAGCCATGGCACCCACGGATCAGTGGAAGCTGAGTGACTATCACATTGGACCCCAGTTCATGGATCAGTTGTCTGCCGGGTATTATCTGGACTTTCCCGGATCGGCCATGAGTGCTTCGGCAGAATTTTATCGCAAATGGGGACAAGGGATTGTGGAGTATCGCGACGGAGCCAGTTTTACCGAAAGCCCCTATGTAGAGAGTGCCACCCTGCAGGGAAAGCAAAAGGCTTACGGGGTGGAAACCATGATCCGGAGAGAAGCCGGCGGACTGAATGGCTGGTTGTCCTACACCTATTCCCGTTCGTTTATGCAGGTGGATATGGAGGAGACCGGAGAACAGATCAATGGGGGCAGGCCCTATCCCTCTAATTTTGACCGGCCGCACAATGTGTCCCTGGTCGTGAATTACAAACGGGGAAGACGGGTGAGCCTGTCGGGCAACCTGGTCTATATGACCGGCAGGCCGAGCACCTACCCGGTGGCCGTTTATTACGAATATGAGCTTCCCTACATTCACTACTCGGACCGGAACAAATACCTGATACCGGATTACTTCCGTGTGGACCTGTCCATGAATATTGAAGGGAGTTTGAGAAAACACAAACGCTTCCATAGTTTCTGGATGCTGGGAGTCTATAATGTGACCGGGAGGAAAAATGCGTATTCGGTTTTTTTCCAGAACGAAAGTGGCCTGATCCGGGGATATAAGCTTTCCATATTCGCCCGGCCCATTATTACGGTATCGTGGAATGTTAGACTTGGAAATTATGCCAGCGAATAAATTTCTTCCCATACTGACCCTGGCCCTTCTGTGCGGATCGTGCGTGGAGCCTTACGAACCCGTACTGGAGGAATCACAGGAGGTCCTGGTGATCAGCGGGATGGTCAGTGACCGGCCGGGGCCCCATGAAATTACCATATCCCGGTCGGCTCCATACCGGGAACCCGCGTTCCGGGGAGTCGATTTTTGCATGGTGTCCGTGGAGGACCAGGAGGGCAACCTGGTTCATTACACCAATACCGGGGAAGGTGTTTATGTGGCCGATCTTCCCGAATCCTTCCTGGAAGTGGGGGATGCCGTCAGCCTGCTGGTGATTACCCCGGAGGACCGGGTATATCGTTCTGAATTTGACACTCTTCTTGCCTGTCCGCAGCTGGAAAGGGTTTATTATGAAGCGGGCACCCTGGAGACTCCCGATCCGGAGTTTGCCCGTCCCGGCATCCAGTTCTACCTGGATATGACAGGAAGGCCTGCCGATTCCAGAAACATCATCTGGATGGTGGATGAAACCTGGGAGTACTGGGCTTCTCTTTTCGGAACCCATATTTTGTATGACTGGGGACATTCGGAGGAGTTCCGGTCCAATGTAGTCTTTAAGTGCTGGAAGCATCTTCCCCTGGATCATGTGTATATCGCAAGCACACGTAGCCTGTCGGCCAATGAGCTGAGAAGGCTGCCCCTGAATTTTGTATCCAATGAAATGGACCGGCTTTCCGTGACCTACAGTCTGCATGTGCAGCAACAGTCCTTATCATCGAAGTCATACGACTACTGGCGGCGAATGAATGATCAGTCGGTGGGGTCGGGGGGAATGTACGAGAAGCAACCCGCATCCGTTACCGGGAACATCTATAACGTGGATGATCCGGAGGAGGTGGTGCTGGGTTGCTTTTATGCCACACAACTCAGGGAACAGCGCATTTTTGTGCATAACAATAGTCTCTTTGATTTTCATGTGCCACACATCCAGTGCGAGTATCAGTCCATGAGTACGCTGGGTGTGCTGGGTCCCGGCCTTTTCCCGGTATACCTGTATATTCCGGGTCCATTCCAGCCTTCTTTCTGGGGCCCCTCGGAGTGTTTCGACTGCCGCCTGCAGGGAGGGGATACCATTCGGCCAATCCACTGGGAAACATGGTAGCTCACAAACATAGCGTTCAAAAGGGGATATACTGTGGAAGGGGGATTCCGGGGTATATGCAGGTCATGCTTTTGCCGGTGCTGCTGCTTGTATGTGCTGTGGGTCTTGATGCGCAGCGTTCTCCCTTTGATCCGGCCCGGACCAGCGAGGCTGCTCAGATCCGGGAAGAGGTCGACTTTATGACAGATCGTTCTTTTTATGTGAGCGGCGAGTTGATCCGCTTCAGTGCCAGGCTTACTGTTTCGGGACCCACCGGTCCGGGTGCATGGAGCAGGGTACTCTATGTGGAACTGCTGTCGGTCGATGGTCAGTCTGTATCCCGGGGCAAGTATCCGGTTCTGAACCAGGTGTCCTCCGGGGAGATCCGCATCCCCGCTGACTTACTGACGGGGAATTACCTGTTCAGGGGCTATACCCGCTGGATGAGAAACCGGGGGCCCGGTAATTTCAGTTACCTCCCCCTGCGTATCATTAACCCAAACCGGCCGGAACTTTGCCAGGTGCTTCCCTCGGAAAATGGACTGACCTTACTGCCCCTCACCGGGGTTGCAGAGCTTACACCGGGATTTAACGGTTTTGTTTCGTCCTGCAGACGGGGGGACAGTCTGACCCTGGAATTATCTCTTTCCGCTGAGTTGGGTCCGGATTCTGTCGCGGGCAGCCTTGCAGTTGTTCCGCTCAGTGCAGCACCCTCCTCCAGCCGTAGAACGGATCAGCAGTCAGGTGCGGATTTCCGGGTGGACTACCTGCCCGACAGGTATGGTCCCTCGCTATCAGGAACTGTAGAGTACCCGGACAGGTCCGGGGAAGGACTTTCCCCGGCTGTGATCCACCTGACCCTGATGAGCGATGTGTCCGGCTATCTGGTTTGCCGCAGCGATTCGCTGGGAAGATTCACCCTCGGGCTTCCCGTGAGAAGCGGAGAGTATGAGATATTTGTCCTGCCGGAAGGACCGGATGGAGAGGAGGTAGAGGTGCGAATCGACCAGGATTTTGATCCCCGCCAGGTACCCGTCAGCCTTCATGCTTTTAGTCTGACAGAAGGGGAGCTGAAATGGGCGACGCTTATGGCAAGGAATCTTCAGCTATCGGAGATTTATGGTCCGGCCGAAGATCCTGTGGATCCGGACTCAGGCATCGGAGCCCCGGCTTTCTATGGTACTCCCACTTTTTCAGTCGATCTGGACGAGTACGTGCAATTGCCTACCCTCCGGGAGGTATTTATCAATCTTATTCCGGGTGTCAGCCTGCATACCAGGAAGGGAAGGACCACCCTGCTGATCGAGAGCGAGAACCCCTCCCTCTCCCTGTATGAATCCCTGGTAATGGTCGATCAGGTGCCTGTCCTGGATATGGAACAATTCATGTCGCTCTCCCCTGCAAAGATCAGACAGATCGATGTGGTTGAAGATGTATATGTCAAGGGGGATCTTCGTTATGGGGGGCTTATCAATCTGCTTTCCAGGGATGGCGACATGGCCGGGATAGATTTGCCGGAGCACTCCTTTTTTATTGATTACCTGGCCCTTCAGCCTGTCATTGAACCTCTTCCGGATCCTGTCGCCCCCGGGGATCGAATGCCTGATACCCGGAACACCCACCTCTGGCTGCCCGATTTCCGGGTTCAGAAGGGATTCCCTGGCAGGATATCCTTTAAAGCGCCGGATTACCCGGGGGAGTATGTGGTTTTTTTCCGGGGACAGAACGACCGGGGGGAAGCTGTTCTGGCTGAGACCACCTTTACGGTCCGGGAGGACTAAGTTCAAAAATCCGGTTTTGTTAATCTCTGGAGTTCCTCCATGGAAATCTCAGGCCCGGGCTGAAACCGGGATGAGCTCATATATTTTTTAAGGCTGTAGATCAATTGTTTAGCCTCCGGCCGCTTGTCCGGGTCGGATAGCAGATCCACACCGCTCACCAGGATCTGTCCTTCTCCTGCCCGGGCTTCAAAGACAAGGGCCAGCGGCCTGTTTTCGAACCAGTCATCGATGATCCGCACAATGGGTTCTATCCTTTGTTCAATACCATCCAGCCTGATGGCCTGGCCATGATGCATGGCATCCCACCATTGCCAGTTGGAGTGAAATTCGGTGGGGAAATCCGCAAGCGCAGGATGAGCGGGATCGCATAAGAGTCCCAGGGTATGCGGAGCCTGTCCGCTTGTCCAGGCCGTGTTCCAGAATATGGAAGAGAATCCCAGGGCAATATTCCCTCCGGTTGAGTCGGACAGGCTATTTGGTACCAGTGTCCAGAGGACCTTCCCGCCACCCTTAAGGACCTCCAGGGCAGCCTGGTCCAGGTGGCCCGTCACATAGATGTCGTTTTCCTTGAATACTGGCAGATGCTCCGGATATACCCAGAAATCCCAGTCGTTGGAATACTGGTTCACCGAGATTTCCAGATTCAGTTTTTCAGGTCCGCTGACCTGACTGAGCTCAAACCGAATGCATCCAAGCAGGTTATTATCGAGCTTTATCTCCTTCTTTTCAAAGCGACCGCGGGCCAGGATGGTCTCATCCCGGGTACTGATTTTCCAGTGGATATCCGGATTGTTTAAAGCTTCGCTGCCAAAATGGGCCACTTCCACGGTGGCTTCGAAGGTTTCCTCGTTGGTGAAGATTCTTCTGGTCATCCGTGCAAGGGGTACTGTTGCATTGCAGAAACGGCTGTATTCCCCGGGGGTGATATAGCCTTTCTCTTCCCAGAAGGGGTCCAAAACCCCTACCAGGGCTGTTCCCTGGCCAGGAAAGTCATGCAGGTCGAGTAACTGAAATCCGGCCATACCGGGGGTACGCAGGGCTGCCTCAATATCGGCCTTGTAGCACAGGGCCTGGAGTTTGCCGGAAGCAAGCAAAAAGCTGTCTGCCAGATAAGCCATTCCGCTCGCCTCCAGGGTTTCCCTGAAAATTTCAAAATTCCGGGCTTTCAGTACCCCGTCGTATTTCCCGATCTCTTTGAAATCCGGATAGACACACCACTGTCCTATTTCATGGCTCACATAAGGTTTGGGAACTTTACCGGTGATCTCCCTGTAGTCGAAGGCGGTCTGGGGAGCCTGGCCGTTGATGATGCTGTTCAGTCCTTCCCCCCAGCGCTGAATGCGGGCATTTGGGTCGCTGAAAAAACCGGCCGACTCGATATAGGGCCATCCGGCCCCGCCGGTATAGATTCTCCGGGGATCTTTCTTTTTGAAATAGCTGACGAATTCTTCCAGGTACGGAACCTGACTGGCACCGGCCGGTTCGTTCCCATAGGCCATCATACAGAAGGATGGATGGTTCCCGTATGAGGAAAGAATTTGTTCAGCCTCTTCGTAGAGCCATAAATCCAGGGCATGGCCATCTCCGACGGCAGCCCCGGAATTGGCCCAGCTGGAACACTCCACCTGCAGGTAGACCCCCAGCTCATCGGCAGCCTCAAAGGCTGCTTCGGGAGGGCACCAGGAGTGGAAGCGGATATGATTCAGGCCATGTGCCCTGGCGGCTTTTAAAAGTTTTATCCATGGCCCGGCAGTGGTGGGAGGATAAGCTGTTTTGGGAAAGATGGCACATTCCAGAGTGCCCCTCAGGAAAAGGGGACGACCATTGATGGTGAAGCGGGAACCTTCGGCCTCGAACTCGCGCATTCCAAAACTAAGCTGCCTGGTATCCACACCTTCTCCGGATTTCAGTTCCACGTTCAGGAGATAGAGCTTCGGATCGAATTCGTCCCACAAAGCCGGGGAGTCACCCATGGGATAGCTAAGCTCGAAAATCTCTCCATCCTCACTCTTTTTAACAACGAACTCATCTGCCACCGGCTTCAGCTTCTCACCACTTTCTCTGGAGCTGGCCCGGAGTTTCAGGATACAGGACCGCGGACCCTCGGTTAAATTCCCGACTTCTATTGCCACCTTTAGCAGGCCACGCTCCACATCAGGGAAGAGCCTTATTTTTTCTATGAAAACAAGTGGCAGGGCTTTCAGGGATAGACTCCCCGCCAGTCCGTTCCAGTTCGATTGGGTATGGTCGGCAAGGCTATGCGAATTTATCCCGGGATTGATTTCTTTGATCCGGTTATCGACCCGAATGGTTATTATATGTTCTCCTGGATCAAGCTGACCGGTCAGACGGTAGGAGTGGGGAGTCGCCAGACTGTTCTGCATCCCGATCTCCTGATCATCTATCCAGAGTTTTGTCTCCCAGTGCGGTCTCTCCAGGGACAGGACGATATGTTTATTGCTCCAGTTTTCAGGAATCGTGACTTCCTTTTGAAACCAGGCGGCGCCTACATACCTGAGTTCAGGTTGGAGCCAGAACGGGATCTTGATATTTCCCTCCTCCCTGTAGGGGGCATAACGGTCCATCCGGTACCACGAGCTGTCCACAATCTGGCTGGTCCATCTGGTATTTACCGAGATCTCATCTCCCAGTCCATTCTCCACCAGAGAACCTGGCAGGATGACCGTTTCGGAAATACCGGCATGGTTCGAAAGCTCCGTGAATCCAGAATCTTCTTTGTCCAGGTAAACCTTCCACTTACCGGACAGATCCATATACAATTCTTTTTGATGATTGCATGCGGTCAGAGCCAGCAGGATAAGGAGTAATCCGGATAATTTTTTCATACTTTTATCTTTATAAAATATTGAATCCTATTTGTTTAACAGAGCTTTCTCTATCTCTTCCAGAGATTTCCCCCTGGTCTCAATAAGCCTGGCTTTGATATAGAAGAAGCCTGCCACACAGATCAGAGAAAACAACCAGAAACTTCCCGAGGCATGTATCTTATTATTAATAAGAGGGAAGAAATAGGCCAGCAGCAAATTTCCGGTCCAGAGGGCAAAAGTGGCAACGGCCATGGCTGCACCCCTTACCTTATTGGGGAATATTTCAGACAGAACCACCCAGGTTACCGGTGCAAGGGTCATGGCATAGCAGGCAATGGCGGCGATCACAAAAATCAGGAGTGGCAAGCCGGTGGAACCGGTAAAATAGAGGGCCCCCACAATGGAATAGATCAGGGCCAGGCCCCCTGCTCCTGACAGCAGTAGTTTTTTACGTCCGATCCGGTCCACCAGGCTCAGTGCAAGCAGGGTAAAGACCAGATTTACACTGCCGGTGATCATTACATTGAAGAGCATGTCCGAGATGGTGTATCCTGCAGCAGAGAAGACCTCCTCGGCATACAGGAAGATTACATTGATCCCGCACCATTGCTGGAACAGCGCCAGGATAACTCCTATGACAAGCACCGGAAAGATGGATTTGCTCAAAATGGAAGCGGACCCGGATTTTCCTCCTTCGGCATCAAGCGAGGCTTCAATCTCCAAAGTGGTCTGTTTTGAATAGCGATTGCCGCCAATCCTGCTCAATATGTCCCTGGCTTTGTCGGGGTATCCCTTTTTGATGAGCCATCTGGGACTTTCGGGGACAAACCACATGCAGAGGAAGAAAAGTATGGCCGGAACCGCTTCTGCCCGGAACATATACCTCCAGCCGGTCTGCCCGTTCCAGGAATTAATAATGAAAGATCCGGCAGCATGATCCGGCACCGGTTCTGCAATGATCCAGTTGACGATCTGAGCCAGCAGGATCCCGATGACAATGGTCAGCTGGTTTAGGGCCACAAACCGACCTCGGAGGCCGGCCGGGGCAATCTCTGCGATATACACCGGGGAAAGAGTTGAAGCCAGTCCGATCCCCATTCCTCCCAGAATCCGGTAAGCGATAAAGGCGGAGAAATATTGAGAGCCACCGGTTCCTGCGGCGGAAACAAGAAACAGCAATGCGGCAAGCATCAGCAGTTTCTTTCTCCCATAGCGCCCGGCAAGAAGCCCGGAGAGGACCGTGCCAAGAATGCAGCCTGCCAGGGCACTGCTCATGGCCAATCCCTGAAGGGATGGGTTTTGGGCGATCTGAAAGAACTGCTCGTAAAAGGGTTTTGCCCCTCCGATGACCACCCAGTCATATCCAAACAACAGTCCCCCCAGTGCTGCCACCAGAGAGATGCCCGTGATATATTTCAGATTGAACCTTTGCAAACCCATTCCTGCGGAAATCTTCCTTACCTAAAGTAAGCAAAACAGGGGACATACTGACATGAAGTGTATAGTTTCAGAAGATGTTCATAGTTACAGAAGAAGTGTTTATTTTTAGAAGATGAGTTTAATCCGGGCCCTTGAGCAGTGGTCTTTTCCCATGAGAGAAGAGCATAAGCTTCCGCTTTTTTACTTTCTTGTTCTGGGCGCCTTTGCCGGCTGGCAATCCTATTACAACCTGCACCTCGATGGCATCGGGTTCAGCAGCATGCAGATCGGCATCCTGAATGCGGTCTTTATTTTCACCTCGGCCCTGGTGGTCCCTTTCTGGGGCATTCTGGCCGACAGGTATGGAGGTAACAGGATACTGCTTCTCTTATCCTCTGTTTGTGCCGTAATGGTTATCCTGATCGGGGAAACCTTCAAATTTCACTGGATGCTCATGTTTATTGCTGTGATATCTGTGTTTCATCAGCCCTCGGGAGCGGTGGTGGATGGAATGACTGTTGGATTCGTCCGGGCAAACCCCCGCTTCTCCTATGGACAGTTCAGACTCTGGACCTCGGTGGGGTATGCGTCTATTTCTCTGATCGTGGGCTACCTGGCCCGGCATGGAACGGATATCATATTTAAAGTCTCGGCCGGACTCTTCCTGCTGCTTTCTATGATTAACCTCTTAACCCTGCCCGATAAGCCTGTAAGGGGAAAAGGCCTGGTTACTTTCCGGAGCTTCGGCATCTTCTTTCGTAACTATCGCTTGCTCTTCTTCCTGCTGCTTATTTTCTTCCTGGGCATAGCCATTGCCCCCCTGATGCAGTTTATCAATCTCTACTATTACGATATTGGCGCAGGGGCTTCCTTTATCGGCTGGGTGTTTTTCCTGCAGGCCCTTCCCGAAATCCCGGCTTATATCGTGGGGACAAGGATTGTAAAACGGATCGGCGCCGAAAAGATGATTCTTCTTTCCATGGGGATTTCCATGTTGCGTCTGGTATTTTACGGTCTGATCGAGGTGCCGGAAGTGGCCATTTTTTTCAGCATTTTTCATTGCATCACCATTGCCTTTTTCCTGATAGGGGTGGTGGAATATGTGCAGGCGCGCACGCCCGATCACCTTCAGAATACCGGTCAGGCCCTGATATGGGCTTTTCATTACGGGGCAGGAGTCAGTGTCGGAAATATTATTCTGGGCTATCTCAGGGATGCCACCGGGATGCTGAAGGCAATGCATATTCACGCGCTGCTGGCCCTGCTGGTTCTGTTCCTGACCGCCTTGCTTTTTCAGAAAAACCGGGCGTAATATCCAGGAACGATCCTCTTAATGATCCTTCCGTACTTTCCAGCAGAATCCCAGAGCTATGTAATTCATTCTGTGGTTGACCCCAGTTCTGAAAGAAAAATCGATCTGCAGGTTTCCCGGTCATAAAAAGGCGACATTTTTTAATCATTGCCCCGAAGAGAATCTAACAATAGTTTATCTTGGTAAATTAATAAAGCTATGTTGAATGAGCCGGCGAAAGTTAAGCAGGTTTTTGCTGATTTTCCTGGTGGTGACCCTGGGGTTGGTGATCGTGCTGTTTACGGCTATTAACCTTCCTTTCTCCCGGCGTTTTGCCACCAGTCGGGTCAACCAGATCCTCAGTCAGGCAGAGCTGCCGCTCCGCATACAGGCCATAAAGAAAATACTGCCTGCTTCGGTTCAGGTTCAGGGCGCCCTGATAGCGGGACCCCGGGGGGATACCATCCTGTATGCCGGGGAGCTTGAGGCAGATATCCGCCTTCTTGCGCTGCTCAGAAGCAGGGTGGTCATCCGGGATCTTCAACTGGATGGTGTTCGGGTCGAAATTGCACGGGATAGCACTTTACAAGAACTGAATATTGCTTCGGTTTTTCAAACGGGGAAGAAAGAGGAGCCCGAAGTCCCGGAAAAGAATCCTGCCCACTGGAAGATATTCATCAGAAAGGGCAGGCTTTCCAACATCAGTTTCCGGATGAACGACAGCCTGAATGGTATACGGGTTTCACAGCACATTTCAGATCTGGGGATGCGCGGATTCCGGCTTTTGCTCGCTGAAAAGGAATTGTTTTTCAGATCTCTGGAAGTAAGCGGGTCGAGGGGCAATTTGCTCCTGAACTCCAGCCTGCAAACGTCAAATGAAAACTCAGGATTCCCCTGGAATATGGGGTTTCAAAGCCTGGCACTGAAAAATATCGATTTTACATTTATGCAGCTTGCCGATAGTCTGAAGCTGCAAGCACAGCTGAAGGAGGCAAACATGCAGGCCGAGAAAATCGATCTCCCGTCAAAAACCCTGGATCTAAAAAGATTTGAAATAAAGGATGCCACCTGCTCCCTGCAATCCCAAAGCAGCGGACCGGGGGATCTGTTCAGCGGTATTGATCTGGATATGAGAGATGTCAGGTTCGGAGCGGAACAGCTAGGGATGAAAGTGCGGAAACTGAATTTTGAAACGGAAAGGGGATTTATCCTGAAGAAGATGCAGGGTGAGCTTGATTCCGGCAGCGAGCAGACTGCACTTCAAGTGGAGCTTGAGACCGGGAACAGTCAGATTGCCCTGGAGGGCTTTGCAGGCGCAAGTCTGCCGGTACTCCTTAAAGGTCCTGAACAGCTGGAGAACGCTTCCCTGGATATCCGGTCTGGCCGGATATCCCTGAAGGATCTTTCATTCATTTTAAGGCATCCCGTGGAATCTCCGGTCTATGCTTTCCTCTCACCGGAGACTTTTGAATTGGGAACTGCCCTGAATTACCGGGATTCCACCCTGAATATATCCGGGTTTTCGGTCTCCCGGGCAGATGGCTTTAATCTGGATCTGAAAGGAAACTTTGACCAGCCTTTCAGCTTCCCGGAATCAAGGACTGAACTGGATCTGGAGATTACAGGGATCGATCCGTCCTGGGCCGGGAACCTGCTGCAGGAACTGGGGATTGAGGATTCCATCCCGGATGTCAGGGACCTGCTTGTCACGGGACATGTATCCGGTTCAATAGAAACACCGGATATCCGGCTGAACTTATTGAGCTCTTCCGGAAGTGTCGGAATTGCCGGTTCCGTGGATATTCCCCGGCGTCGCTTTCAACTGGCCTGTTCCCTGGATCAGCTTGCTCTCGGGGAGTTTCTCCTTATCCCTGAGTTGGGGACCCTGAGCGCTTCCGGAGAAGTAAAAGGTGCCGGATTGCCGCAAGGAGGGCTGAATGCTGATTTCTTTGTGCAGATTAACAGCCTCGAGTTCAAGGCTTATACCTACCGGGAATTATTGCTGGTGGGAAGGATGGAACCGGGTGAATATGAGCTCAATCTGGTTGCGAGGGACCCCTCTCTGAAGGGTGACCTGAGTTTGGAGCTGAACCTAAGTGATTCGGTGCTTATGGCAGCTGGCAGCGGTAGCCTGATGGCGCAGCTTGATCATCTGAATTTGTATGAGGATACCCTGGCCATAGAGCTGGCTTTGGAGGGGCAACTGAGCAGGCAGGAGAGTAGTCTGGAATCGGAGATTACCGCCAGTGAGATCCGGATTTCCACCCCTGGCGAAACTGCTCTGGCAGACGAACTGAGGGTAAGCTTTAAATCCGACACCTTAGCTTCATGGATTCAGGCCCGGGCAGATTTCTTCCATCTGGACATGATCCTACGGGCGCCTCTGAATCAGCTCGATTCGGCAGGAAAGGATTACAGAGATTACTTTGCATCCTTCCGGGAACCCGCTCATATTTTTTCGGCGGACCGGCTGTCGGGCCTCCCCGAAATAGACCTTACAGGGCAGATATCCAGTCACGGGGTCCTGGACCTGTTTTTGGCGGATACCGGGATCCATTTCACCACCTTTGATCTTTCCATCGACCACCGTCCGGGAGAAAACATCCTGAGTGCCTCTGTACGGGGAGATGAGATTTCATACGGGAAGGCGCGTACGGCTCATCTTGATGCATCCATAACCGATTCGGCAGGAACCGTTTTTTATGAGGCTGTGGCAGAACGTTCCTCCATGAATTCAGGACCGGAGAACAGGGTGAAGGTCAGTGGCAACCTGAGTAAGGGGAGCACGGTTACCACTATCTCTGCAGTTGATTCCCTGGAAAAAAGCGTCTACAGGTTGGAGATAGCCGGAAAGGCGGACAGCAAGCGGATTGTTCTGGAGATACCCTCCAGGGAGCTTATTCTGAACCGGCACCGGTGGCAGATGCAGAGTCCGGATCTGCTGACCATGGATATCTCAACCGGAACAGTGTCTCCATCTTTCCGCCTGGAAAACGATAGTTCACTTATTCAGATCAGAACCCTGGATCAGAATCAAACTATTAGCTACAACCTTGATCTGAAACAGGTTGAGCTTAGTTCTCTTTTGCGCAGGGGCCTTTTCCCGGGCAGGCCTGATGCTACCTTTACCGGCACCCTTAACTATGATACAGGCGAGGATCAGGAGAAGAGAGTATCGACCGGGCTGCAGATAAGTGATGTCAGGTATTCCGGGCAGGATTTCAGCGATATTCGCCTGGATGGGACTTTTAATGCCGGGCCTTCTGAAAGTTATACCATTGATTTGAGGGCGCAAATGGATTCTTCCGGTTTTATTTTAGAGGGAGAGAAAATCGGGAAAGGAGAACGCAGCATGGATGCCTCATTTTCTCATTTCCCACTTATCGCCCTTCAACCTTTCACCAGGGAGTATCTTTCGGATCTGGGAGGTTTTGTTTCAGGAAAATTTGCGATCTCAACGGTTCAGGGGAGTGAACAGTCACGGGGCGAACTGAATTTTGAAGATGCCCGGGTGAAAGTGAAGCTCTTAAACAGTTCATTCAGAATTCCTTCCCAGGGCATCCGGCTTACAAATGAAAGAGTAATGTTTGCCGGTTTTACCGTTCTGGATACCCTCGGCAATGCCCTGAAAGTTGATGGTTATGTGGATTTTGGGGGAAAAGGGCCGGTTACGGCAGATCTGAATATATCTTCCTCAAAACTGCAGTTGATGAGCAGAGATGAAAATACTGCAGCGCCAGTTACAGGGAATGTGTTTGTGGATTCCAGGCTTACCGTAAAGGGCCCGCTTACCAAACCGGTGATCGAAGGAAAAATCTTACTTACAGAGGGCTCTGAGATCTTTTACCAGCAGAAAGAAGACTTAAGGATCTCGGAAAGTGAGAAGATCGTAAATTTTGTCAGCCATGCGGACGGGAACGATGAGTCCCGAATCCCGTTAGCGGTCAGGCAGCAACAATTCATAAACTCCTCTATCGAAACGCTCATTGAAATTGATCCCTCTACCAGGATCAACTTCACTCTGGACAGGCGAATGTTCCATATCGACCTGGATGTGAAGGGAGGCGGACAGGTGTTGTATAATATGCTTGAAAATGAAAGGGTAACATTATCGGGTAGTTATGAGATAAATGAAGGATCCGCCAGGCTTAATATGATAGGCTGGCCCAGGAAGTCTTTTGCCATTGCGAAGGGTGGCTATATCCGCTGGGATGGGGTGGTTGAGAATCCGGAATTAAGGTTTGAGGCCGAGAACAGGGTAAGGAGTGCCTTAGTGAATCCGGTGGACGGGAAACGAAGGGATATAGAGTTTCTGGTGATACTGCAGATGTCTGGCTACCTGTCCGATCTGGAGCTATTGTTTACCATCCGGACCCCGGATCAGTATGTGATGAGCATCCTTAACACCATGAGCCCGGAAGAGAAGATGCGCCAGGCCATTCAGGTGCTTCTGTTTGAGACTATTGATTTGCCCGGGATTTCCCAGTCGACCGATTATATGACCCAGCAGGTGAATCAGATTCTGGCATCCCAGTTAAACCAGCTTACCAAAAACACCATCAAGGGAGTTGATATCTCCTTTGGACTTGATTCATATGATCAGGCCTCTGCCGAGGGTGGGAGTGAGTCCAGCACCAGTCTTTCCTACGAAGTAAGTAAATCGCTGCTGAATAACCGGGGTCAGATTGAAGTCTCTGGACGATTGCACGATCTGAACCAGCAACCCGGGGCCTCCGACCACGCTGTGAATAATGTATCTTTCGAATACAGTCTTGATTCTGCGGCCACTATGTACCTGAAAGTATACAACGAGCATAGCTACGATGATGTTTTTGAAGGGGAAGTAACAAAAACCGGACTGGGATTTACCTATCGGAAAAGCTACCGGTCATTCCGCGATATCTGGAGGCGCAAGAAATGAGGTTTCGATCCAACATAGGTCTGGCAGTCCTTCTGCTTATCCTGGGCGGGTGTTCAAATATCCGTTTTCTCGCTGAGGACCAGGTGCTGTATACCGGACAGACTGGTATTGACATTCGAATCGGAGATGATGACGTAAAGCCCTCCGACGTGAAACAAATTGTCAAGTCGGTGCCGGCTCAGAAACCCAACAATTCCCTGTTTGACCGGCGTCTATTGCCGCCTGTCGGTTTGTGGGTTTATAACTACTGTAAGGATGAGGAACAAAGAAAGCTCAAACACTGGATCTATAAAAGCGTCTCCAAAGCACCGGTTTTGATTTCAGATATAAGGCCCGAACTAAGGGCTCAAAAGATGGCCAATGATTTGTTTGATCAGGGTTATTTCGGGGCACGGGCCTGGCCGGTGGTGGATACCATTGCCCGAAATCCGCGCAAAGCCAGGATTTCCTACTTCATTGAAGTGGACACGCCCTACAGGTATGCGAAGATTGACTTTGATCCGGCCTTTACATCCATGGATACTACTATTAAACAGGATGATTTCAGAACTCAGATCAAGCCCGGGGATCCCTTTAATCTTGACAAACTATCCAGAGCGAGGAACGATCTTTCCAGGCAGTTTCAAAACCAGGGCTATTTCTATTTCGCCAGGGACTTTATTCAGCTGGATGCCGATACAAGTCTGGGGAACAAGGAGATAAATCTACTGGTTCGCAGCCGGGGAGACCTTCCGGCTTCTGCTCTTTCAAAATACAGCATTGATAGTATCCTGGTCATCGTTCGCTCCCCTGGAGATAGCGCGGAGTCCGTTGTGGAAGCTTTTCAGTATGAGGGGCTGACCATCTTTTCATCGGGCGATTATTTGAAACCCGAGGTGTTAAGGGCAGCGCTGTTTTTTAATTCAGGCGATCCGTATTCCTATACCAGTTATCAGAATTCCCTCACCCGGTTAAATAAGCTGGGAGTATTCAGTTTTGTCCGTATTCACTATGAGAAAAACAGCAGGGATAGTCTGAGTCATTTGTTGAATGTGAAGATTGACCTGATTTTGGCCGAACCCGTCAATCTGAATATAGCGGCTGATATGGCTATGAAATCCACGGGATTCGTCGGTCCTGCCCTTTCAGCCGGTATTTCTCACAGCAACACCTTCCGGGGGGCGGAAAAGGTACAGTTCTCACCCACCGGCGCCCTGGAATGGCAATGGGGACCCAAACAGGAGAATCAGCTGGGAACCTTCTCCTATGAACTGGGATTAAATTCCGGTATAACTTTTCCGAAACTCACTCTTCTGGGCAATCATCAAAGAATCAAAGCTCTTATGAATCAGGAGACCTCGGTTAACCTGAATTTTAATCTACGGAACCGTACCAACTATTACTCGATGTTCTCGGCCCTGACCAATCTGAAATACAGCTGGGGAAAACGCCGGGAGATCAGGCATACTTATGCTCCTGTATACTTAAATTCTGTTTCTCTGCTGGCCACTACGCCGGCTTTTGATTCGGTAATTGATGGAAATATTTATATCCGGAAAAGTTTCGAAGAGCAATTGATTATAGGAATGAGGTATGATTTCAGCTACGACAATACGTATAAAAAACAAGCTCACAACCTTTTCTACCAGGCAGGAGTCAGCAGTTCAGGTAATGCTCTGGATTTGTTTGAGGGAATCGGGAGGGGAGCGTCGGACAGACCGTTTGAAATTCTGAACACGGTGTATTCCCAGCACCTGAAGCTTACATCCGATTTCCGTTATTACCTGAACGGGTTCCAAAAAACCCTGGCCATGCGCCTCTATGCAGGTATCGGGATTCCCTACGGCAATTCTTCCGTTCTTCCCTACGTGGAACAGTTCTTCAGTGGGGGTGCCTACAGTATCCGGGGCTTTACAGCCCGGACACTGGGACCGGGCTCCTACCACGAGGTGGAAAACAGTTACATAGACCAGTCGGGCGATATGAAGCTGGAAGCCAATCTTGAATTCCGTTTTGGGATCTCCCGCATCCTGAAGGGGGCTGTTTTCCTGGAAAGCGGGAATATCTGGCTGATCAATGAGGATGAGAACAGGCCCGGATCCCGGTTCCATGTTGATAGCTTTAATAAACAGCTGGCAGTGGGTTGCGGGGTGGGACTGAGGTTTGATTTTAACTTTTTTGTTCTGCGGACGGACCTGGGATTCCCCCTCAGAACCCCTTATCTTCAGGATGATAAGTACTGGTTCTCCGGAGAAGGAAGCACCTTATCCTCTGCCCTTTTTTACTTCGCCATAGGCTACCCCTTCTGAGATCAAAAAAAAAAGTGTTAAAAATACATTTCTATTTGATCTGAATTTCTTAAATTTTGAATGTTTTACCTTTGAATCTTAGCCTGGAATTTATTCTGATCAAAACACTACCTGTAATAACTAACCTAACGATCAACTAAAACTCAAGACTATGAAACAAGATTTACTTCAAAAGTCGGGAAGAAAAATACGGAGTGCTTTGTTACTCCTGTTTTTATTTCTGACTGGTTTTACCTTTCTGAATGCGCAGGTTACCGTCACAGGGACGGTAAGCAGTGCTGAGGATGATGCTCCGATGCCCGGGGTGAATATCATCGAGCAGGGCACCACAAACGGAGCCATCACCAATGCAGATGGAACTTATTCCATCACTGTCCCGGCTGATGCGGTGCTGCATTTCTCCTTTGTGGGAATGATCTCGCAGGATATTCCTGTGGGAAATCAAACGGTGATTGATGTCGTTCTCGAAAGCGGGACCACGGCTCTGGACGAAATCGTGGTTATCGGTTACGGAACGGCTTCCAAGGCCACCCTTACAGGGGCTGTAGCATCGGTACGGGGAGATGAACTGAAGCAGTCGCCGTCCACCAACTTCAGTAATACCCTGGTGGGACGTGTACCCGGACTGTTTGCTTACAACCGAAGTGGCGAACCCGGATATGACGGGGCCACCCTGAGGATCCGGGGAGCCAACACCCTGGGGGACAACAATCCCCTGGTGGTCATAGACGGGATTCCGAACAGGAACCTGGAGAGGCTGGATCCGGCCATGATAGAGAGTTTCACGGTTCTGAAGGATGCGTCGGCGGCCATTTACGGAACTCAGGCGGCCAACGGGGTAATCCTGATTACCACCAAACGTGGTAAGATCGGGAAGCCCACCATTACCATCGATATGAATGTGGGTGCACAACAGCCCACGGTTATCCCTGAGATGGCCGATGCTGCCACCTATACCATGATGCTCAATGAGATCTCTTATTATAATGATCCCAGTAGCGGGATGTACCAGGTTTATTCGGAGGCAGATATACAGGCTTACGCCGACGGATCCGATCCCTGGGGACATCCCAATACGGACTGGTTTGAGGAAGTCTTCAAGCCCTGGTCGCTGCAGCACTATGAGAATGTTTCGGTCAACGGAGGGAACGACAGGCTGAAATACTACCTCTCCTTTGGGAACAAGTTCCAGGATGCGGTCTATTACAACAGTGCCACCTACTATTCGCAGCAGGATTTCCGTAGCAATATCGACAGTAAGATCACGGATAACATCGATCTTTCCTTCGACGTGGCAGCCCGTTCGGAAAACAGGCACTTCCCGACAGTCAGTGCTGGCAACAGTTTCCGGATGCTGATGCGTGGAAAGCCCAATATGCCCGCTTTCTGGCCCAACGGGGATCCGGGTCCCGATATCGAATATGGTCATAACCCGGCGGTAACCACCACAGATGCGACCGGTTATAACGATGATAAGAACTATTACCTGGAGACCAACCTTCGTCTCAATGTGAAGATTCCCTGGGTGAAAGGTCTGGCTGTTCAGGGGAACTTTTCTTATGACAAGCGTTTCCGTTATCAGAAAGTTTTTGAAACCCCCTGGTTTCTCTATACCTGGAACGGATCCACCACGGATCCGGAAACCACACCCGGGAAGCGGGGTCTGGATGCGCCCCAGCTGACCCAAAGGGCCAATGATGACTATAAGATGACCTATAACGCCTATGTGACCTATGACAAGGAGTTTGGTGGCAGCGCCCTGAAGGTGATGGTGGGTACCGAGAATCAGAAGGGCCTGAATAACTGGATGTATGCTTTCCGCAAAAATTATGTGGCCAGTGATATCGATCAGCTCTTTGCCGGTGCTACGGACCAGTATATGGCCAATAACGGATCTGCTTCCCAGTTTGCCCGCCAGAGTTATTTTGGCCGTATCAACTACAACTATAACGGAAAATACCTGGCCGAGGTGGTTATGCGTTACGACGGATCCTATATGTTTGATGAGGCCTGGGGCTTTTTCCCTGGTATTTCCCTGGGATGGCGCATTGTGGATGAGGCTTTCTGGAGCAACAACATCAGTTTCTTCGACGACTTCAAGATCCGTGGGTCCTGGGGACAGACAGGGAACGACAGGATTTACTATGATGGCTCCTTGCAGGAGTACAAATACCTGACTCTCTATGGATTTAGCAACAGGAGTTATGTCTTCGGGCAGAGCGTGGATAATAAAATGCTCTCTGAGCAGGCGATTCCCAACCCCGATGTCACCTGGGAGGTGGCCAACCAGTTTAACCTTGGTTTCAATACAGCCTTCCTGGATAACCGGATGACCCTGGAAGCAGATTACTTCCACAACCTGAGGACTAACATCCTCTGGAGAAGGAACGCATCTGTTCCTACCAGTGCGGGACTTTCCCTGCCTCCTGAAAACATCGGGGAGGTAGCGAACCAGGGATTTGAGTTTGTTCTGGGATTCAGAGGGGGCTCCTCGGGAAGAGTGAGGTACGACCTGGCTTTGAATGGATCTTATGCCCATAACGAAATCCTATTCTGGGATGAGACCCCGGGAATCCCCGAATACCAGCAATCCACCGGACAACCTATGGGAGCAGCACTATATTATGAAGCCATTGGTGTGTTCGAAAGCCAGGCTGATGTCGATGCATATCCCCACTGGGCCGGCGCCCAACCCGGAGATGTCATCTTCAAAGACGTGAATGACGACGGGGTCATCGATGGCCTGGACCGGGTGAGGCAGGAAAAAAGTGGTCTGCCTTTCTTTACCGGAGGATTATCGGCAAGCCTTTATGTAGGCGGTTTCGATGTTTCCATCCTGTTCCAGGGAACATCGGGGGCGGTAGCCTATATCAGTCCGGAATCCGGAGAAATCGGCAACTACTATAACGATTACGCCGTGAACCGGTGGACTCCTTCCAACCCGAGTTCTGAATATCCAAGAGCATGGAACCGTGATAACGAGTACTGGCGCAGCCAGGGCAATACTTTCTGGCTCCACAATACGGACTATATCCGCCTGAAAAATATCGAGATTGGATACAACCTGCCCGATAAAGCCTTAAATGTTATTGGCCTTGCCGGCCTGCGTGTTTATGCCAACGGGTTGAACGTGTTCACCCTCTCCAGGGAGAAACTGATCGATCCCGAGCTTACGTCAGGAACCGCCTATCCCCTGCAGCGGATTATTAACCTGGGTTTGACTATAACCTTTTAAATTCTCAGACGATGAAACAGATATTTAAGATTTTTATATTTCTTCTGATAGTTGGTCTGACCAGTTCATGCCAGAAAGATTTTCTGCAGCTTGATCCCTTATCAGATTATTCAGATGCAGCAGTCTGGAATGATCCTGCTCTGATCGAAACCTTTGTAAACAACATTTACAGGAACGCTCTGGGATTTCCCTTTGCCATTGAGAGACTCTCAGACTATGTGGATGAGTCTCACTTTACCCCTGACTGGGATGTGACCAATTTCAACAAGTGCCTGATGACCTCTGATGGTCTGATGGGCTGGGATGTGGACTGGGGTGATAATTCACCGAGCAAACACACCCGGCATTACCGGTGGGGACCGCTTTACAGTAATGTAAGGGCCTGCAATATCTTTTTTGAGAAAACTGCCGGTGCTGATTATGGTATTAACCAGAGTTTAGTGGATGACATGGCCGGAGAAGTCCATTTCCTTCGTGCCTATACTTATCACTATCTGGCTGCACTCTATGGCGGGGTCCCCATCATTACGGAACCCTATGGACTGAGTGATGATTTTGAAGTTGCCAGGAACACTTACGAGGAGACTGTTAATTACATTGTGCAGGATCTGGATGCAGCAGCGGCCATTCTTCCCGATGTACAGGAAGGTGACCGGGCCGGCCGGGCTACCAGGGGGGCAGCCATGCACCTGAAGGCCAGGACCCTGTTGTATGCGGCCAGTGATCTGCACCATTCCATGCAGACATATGCACCCGGATTCAGTAACCCGGAACTGCTGGGTTATACAAGTGGCAGTCAGAATGCCAGATGGGAGGCAGCTAAGGATGCTGCTAAAGCGGTGATGAATCTCGGAATTTATGACCTGGTATCTCCTGATCCCGCTCCGGGTGATGACATCGCGCAGACCTTTATCGATTATTTCATCTCCTATGGCTACGAAGAGGAGGATATCCTGCTGCAGTATTTCACACCCAAAACCGATGAGAACTGGGATGGATATAACCCGGCGCTGTACTGCGGCCCCAATGGCTATCACAACTGGGGCAACAACGTTCCCCTGGGGGAGCTGGTGGATGATTACGAGTTTGCCGATGGTACGAAGTTTGACTGGAGTAATCCGGCCCATGCAGCGGCTCCCTATACCAACCGGGAAGCCAGGTTTTATGCCACCATCCTGTATGAAGGAGCCGACTGGAGGGTGCGTCCTTCAGATGTCCAGGAGATTGATCCCTGGAACAAGATCCAGGTGGGTCATGTCTACAACCTGGCCGGTGATTTGATTGTACCCGGTGTGGATACCCGCAGCGGTCCCATTGAGGACTGGAACGGTGGTAAGTCCGGATACTACGTAAAGAAGTTCGTGGATAAATCCGTTGATCCCCAGTACGTAAAGCAGGATATTCCCTTCAGGCATTTCCGCTATGCAGAAACTTTGCTGAACTACGCGGAAGCCTGCATCGAGCTGGAAGAGGATGACGAGGCCAAGACCTATCTGAATATGATCCGGAAGCGTGCCGGACTGCCTGATATCACCTCTACCGGAGATGATTTGCGTCAGGACTACCGTCATGAGCGCCGGATAGAGATGGCCTATGAAGACCAGCGATTCTGGGATGTGAGGCGCTGGGTCATTGGCCCCGAAGCCTATCACCAGACCCACCGGGTGGATGTACGCTATGAAACCGATCAACCCGCCACCAACTATCGCCAGGCAGATGGAAGCACCTGGGGCGATCCCATCTTTTCAGAAGCAGAGTTGGGGGGGGATGCCAGGGCATGGTTGGATAAGGCCTATTTCTTCCCCATTTACAGGGATGAGATGAATAAGAATTCGCTGCTTATTCAGAATCCTGGTTACTAGGATCTGAATGGCCAAATGAATGAGGTCACCCGGTTAGTGTCTTGCACTGATGGGTGGCCTTCATTTTTATTTTTAAATACCTTGCATGATTATTCCATACACATAATTCTGAGGCCATGAAAAAGACTGTTCTCTCCATGTTTTACGCCTGTTTGGCACTGCTAATCTCCATCTCCTGTTTCAGTCAGTCTTCCTACGAAGGGGTGGCTTTCGAGGAGAAAGTCCAGGCCGACTGGGAGAACCAGTATATCTTTGAGATCAACAGGGAGACTCCCAGGGCCTGGTATATTCCATACGGAAGCCCTGAGGAGATGGAGGGGAACTCCATCCGGGAATCGGGATTGATCCGCTCACTAAATGGTCCCTGGCTGTTTCATCTCGCACAGAACCCGGGTGAGCGGCCTCACTATTTCTTTAGGGATGATTATGATACAGGGGGATGGGACCGGATAAAGGTTCCGTCCAACTGGGAGATGGAGGGCTACGACTATCCGATTTATACCAATATTACATATCCGCATGAGAAGAATCCTCCTTATATGCAAAAGCACTACAACCCCGTAGGTTCCTATAAGCGCAGTTTCCTTATTCCGCCGGAATGGGAGGGCAGGCAGATCTACCTTCGCTTTGGAGGAGTGAGCTCGGCCATGTATGTGTGGGTCAATGAAACCCGGGTGGGGTATAGTGAGGACAGCAAGACCCCGGCAGAGTTTGACATAAGCCCTTATATTCATCCGGGCGAAAACAGCCTGGCGGTGGAAGTCTATAAATGGAGCGATGCGAGTTACCTGGAAGACCAGGATTTCTGGAGGATGGGAGGAATCACCAGGGATGTAAGCCTGGTGGCCCGGAATCTCCAGCATATCCGGGATTTCAGGGTAGTGGCCGGATTGGATGAAACTTACACCGATGGAATCCTGAACCTGGAGGTGGAGGTGGTCAACCTGGATAAAGATGCGGCCCCAGTCTGCACGGTGCAGGCTCAATTGCTGGACGACCTGGATCAGGTGCTCTATGAGGAAAACCTGCCTGTAAACCTGAAGGATGGAGTAGCGACAGCCGGCATGAGACAAACATTTCCGGAGGTGAAGCCATGGTCCGCGGAGATCCCCAGTCTGTACCGCCTTATCCTGACACTGAAAGATGAACAGGGCGGGTTCATTGAGGCCATGGAGCAGGCTGTGGGCTTTCGTAGCGTGGAGATCCGGAATGGCGTATTGCTGGTGAATGGCAGATATGTGTATCTGAAGGGCGCGAACCTCCATGAACATCATCATGTAAACGGACATGTGGTGGATGAAGCCACCATGCTGAAAGATATTTTGCTGATGAAGAGCCACAACCTGAATGCGGTACGCACCTCTCACTATCCCCAGCCCGAACGGTGGTATGAGCTGTGCAACAAATACGGGCTCTATGTGGTGGATGAGGCCAATATTGAATCCCACGGAATGGGTTACGGGAAAGAGTCGCTCGCCAAAGACTCCACCTGGATGGGAGCCCACCTGTTCCGGACCCGGAATATGTTCGAAAGGGATAAAAACCAGCCTTCGGTGATCATCTGGTCGCTGGGGAATGAGGCCGGCAACGGGATCAACTTCCAGGCAACGTATGATTATCTGAAAGGGGTGGATGGAACCCGGCCTGTGCAGTATGAACAGGCGCACAGGGCCGATAATACGGATATTATTTGTCCCATGTATATGACCATGGAGCGAATGGAAGCATATGCGAAAAGTGAAAACGGAAAACCGGACCGACCCCTGATTCAGTGCGAATACGCCCATGCCATGGGAAACAGCCTGGGGAACTTCCAGGATTACTGGGATCTTATTGAAACATACGATGCCCTGCAGGGCGGATTTATCTGGGACTGGGTGGACCAGGGGATTCTCGTCTCCAACGCGGAAGGAGAGGAGTACTGGGCTTATGGAGGCGATTTTGGTCCGGACGATGTGCCATCCGACGGTAACTTTTGCCTGAACGGGATTGTTAATCCCGACCGGGGCATCAAACCCACTCTGCTGGAAGTCAAGAAGGTATACCAGAACATAGGGTTCGAGGCAGAAGATCTGAAAAGCGGCATATTGAACATTCATAATAAGTATTCCTTTTTAAACCTGGACCAGTTCTGGTTTAAATGGAGTCTCAGTTCAAACGGGCATACCCTTCAGCAGGGATTCATTGATAACCTGAATCTTCCTGCAGGAGAGAAGGCCCTGGTCGAACTGGGTTACCAGTTTGCACCGGAAGGGAACCGGGAATACTTCCTGGTCATTGAGGCTTCCCTGAAATCCGCTTCCGGGATCCTGGAAGCCGGTACGATAATGGCCCGTGAGCAGTTTCAGCTGCCTTACCAGTGGGATGGGGTCGCTCAAAAAAGAGAGGTGCCGGATCTGTCCTCCGGTCAGGACGACCGGTCAATCACCCTGACCGGACAAGACTTTACCATTCGTTTTGACACTGAAAAAGGAGTGATGTCACAGTTCCTTTACCAGGGGAAAGAGCTTTTGCTGAAAGGTCCTGAGCCCAATTTCTGGAGGGCCCCCACTGACAATGATTTTGGAAACAACAATCACAAGCGCGCAGGAGTATGGAGAGGAGCGGCTGCCGGCAGGATGGTCCGGGAGGTGAATCTTGTCCGTGATCATCCCGGTCAGCTTTCGGTTATTTTCAAAATGATCCTGAACGACGGGGAGTCAAACCCGATAGCCCGGTATAATTCGACCTATTCTGTGAATGGATTTGGGGAGGTGACTGTCTCCAGCGATTTTGAAGTGACCGCAGAGGATCTTCCCGATATGCCGAGGTTTGGGATGAACCTGTTGATGCCCCGGGCATTCGACAGGGTCACCTGGTTGGGCCGCGGGCCTCATGAATCTTACTGGGACAGGAAAACCAGCGCCTTCGTGGATCTCTATACAAGTTCGGTGGCGGACCTCTGCTGGCCCTATATTCGGCCGCAGGAAAACGGGAACCGGGAAGATGTCAGGTGGGTTAGCATCGTCGATAAGAGTGGCAGGGGACTGGTATTCAAGGGGAATCCCCAAATTGCCTTTTCTGCCCACCATAATCTGACAGAAGATTTTGAATCGCCCGAGAGAACCGATGGAAGGCACGTCGACGGGGTTAAGCCTGTAAACAGGCACACGGTGGATGTGGTACCCAAAGATCTCACCTCCGTTCATGTGGACTACAAACAAATGGGAGTGGGGGGCGATAATAGCTGGGGAGCCCGGACACATCCGGAGTACAGGCTTTCGGAAAAGAGCTACTCCTATTCATTTAAAATGATTCCAGTCAGTGAATTTTCCGGGGAAACCTATCTGACCGAACAGTAGATAGCTGAAAGAGACTATTTGAAAGAGCCTGTCCGGACATATGATCCCATAATCCTGAAGAGAGTCATAGGAGTCTTGGTGACTGTCTTATCTTTTCTGTGGTTCTTTTTTCCGGGCGAGTATGCCCTGATCGCCAATCAGGACCTGGGCCTCTTTATCCTTAAGCCTGAGTTCCTGCTTACTTTCCTGGATCGTCCGGGCGGATTGCTGGAATATGCGGGCAGCTTTCTGAACCAGTTTTTGCGCTTCCGTTTTGCTGGTGCCCTGCTGCTGGCAGGCCTGTCACTGGCCGGGTATTATATATCCACAGGGATCGTGGAACGGATCTCGGGAAGAAAAGAGCTTCTGATCCCGGGTATCCTGACCCCCATACTTGTTATAGGGATGCATAACTTTTATTTGCATCAGATCATTCATTCGCTGGGATTTTTTCTGGCCATGGGGCTGGTGGCCATGGTCCCGGTACAAAGAAGCAGGAGGAGGGTGTTCCTGGCTATCGCGATCCCCCTTGTCTATCTGCTGAGCGGAGGATTTGTATGGGTTTTCTGTGTACTGATCCTGGCAGAGGATATGGTGAGAAACAGGCGACTGGACTATATAAGCCTGCTGCTCTCTTCGCTTTATCCTGCTATCCTCGTCGTGGCCGCGGCACGGCTGATTTACCTGGATACTCTGCAGGAGCTTATGCTAATGCATTTACCTTTTGGTAATAGCTACGGAGCCTCTCCCTGGCCTTTTCTGTTTTTGTTCTGGATATTGCTATACATGGTTCTGGCGGGACTGACCCATCTTATGGTAAAGCTGAAACCTGTTTGGAGCTATGCTTCCCAAATCATCCTCTCTCTGGCAGTGGCTGCCCTGGTATTGCATTTTTCCTTTAAGCGGAAGAATGCAGAATTTTTCCAGATCGAGAAGCGGGCCATAGAGGAGGATTGGGAGGGTGTGTTGCAGTACGCTGAAAAGCACCCCTCCAGGAATCTTTTTGGTTCGTTCTATACAAATCTGGCCCTGGTGAACAGCAACAGGCTTTGTTCCGACCTGTTCCGCTATCCACAGTCCTTTGGCAGAAGGGGCCTCTGCTTTGAGTGGGATGCAAAAGGGGAGATGCTGCGGAGGGGAAGTGACTTCTACTGGACGGTTCGCTTTGTGAATGAGGCGCATCACTGGGCCTATGAGTCGATGGTGATTGATGGTTTTACCCGGCGGAACCTCCGGAGGCTTATACAAACCGAACTGGTCAGAGGCAACCATAAGATTGCAGAGAAGTATATGGATCATCTGGAAAGTGCGCTTTTTCAGCGGAAGACAGCGGAGCATTACAGGCAGTTTCTAAATAAGCCGCAGGCCATGTTGACGGATCCTGAATTCGGTCCGGGGATGGAAATAAGGGTGGACCAGGATTTCTTTGCGGAAGGATCGGACCTGGAGAAGAATCTCAGCCTCTTGCTTTGGAACAATCCTGCAAACCCTCAGGCCTTTGATTATCTGATGGCCCTCTTCCTGCTGGAGAAGCGGATAGATGAGATAGCGGAAAACCTCCCTGCATATCTGAATATCCGTGCAGGCAGGATGCCTGTGTTGCTGGATGAAAGCCTCCTGGTTTATAAGATCACCCATCCGGAGGACAGCCTGTTTGACATCCGGGTATCCCGGGCCACCGGGGAGAGGTTTCAGGCATATTCCCGGGTACTGCGCCAGTATCAGAATCCCGGAGAGGCCGCCAGGATGCTCTACCCGGCTTTTGGGAGTTCATTCTGGTTTCATTTGAATTTCAGTTCTTTAACCAGAAATTGACCTATGAGTAGCGCTGAAAGCAATGATATACGACCCGGTTTTCCATGGATGCTTTTGCTGGGGATGATCTTTTTCTGGAGCAGTTGCGAAGGGCCACCCCGCGCAGGAGGTGGGCAGATTGCCAGCCTGGAAGGCTCTCCCCGGATATTTCCGGACTATAAAGATATTACCATTCCCTTAAATATCGCACCGCTTAATTTTAGGGTAGAAGAGGATGGAGAGCGTTTTGCTGCAAGGCTGGAGGGAGCCAGGGGGGTGGAGATAAAGCTGAAAGCCAGAGGAAGGACATTCAGGATCCCGCCTGAAAAGTGGAGGCGGTTTCTGGAGGAGAACCAGGGAACTCGGATCGGGATCCGGGTATTTGTAAAAGCGGACGGGCAATGGGCAGGATTTGAGTCCTTCGCTCTCCAGGTGGCTCCGGAAGCCATCGATCCCAGCCTGGTCTACCGCCTGATTCCGCCGGGTTATGAAACCTGGTCCTCTATGGGGCTCTATCAGCGCGACCTTAGCTCTTTCAGGGAGCGTCCCATCATCGAGAACCGGCATATCGAGGATAACTGTGTGAACTGCCACTCTTTCAGGAATGGCAGCAGCGAACAGATGATGTTTCATATCAGGGGTACCATGGGCGGGACCATGATTAAACAGGGCAACGACATCAGGAAGGTGGATCTGAACAGAGAAGGGACCCTTTCGGCAGGAGTCTATCCATCCTGGCACCCTTCCGGCTTATACATTGCATTCTCCACCAACCGGATCGAGCAGTATTTTCATGCACGTCCTGAAAAAGACATTGAGGTCCTGGACAGGCAATCCGACCTGGTCCTATACAATACGGCCAGCGGAGAGATAAGTCATGTGCCGGGTACTGAGGACGACCGGTTTATGGAGACTTTCCCCAGCTGGTCGCCAGATGGAAAAATGCTGTACTTCAGCAGAACAGAGGCAGATGCAGCAACGCCTTTTGATTCAATCAGATACGATATATACCGGATCGCTTTTGATGCGGAAGGAGGGGTGTTTGGGGAGACCGAGCCGGTCCTGCCTGCATCGGAAAAGGGGCAGAGTGCCTCCTTCCCCAGGATATCCCCCGATGGAAAGTACCTGCTGTGCACCCTGCATGATTACGGTACCTTCCCCATCTGGCATAAAGAGGCCGATCTTTGCCTGGTCGATCTGCTCAGCGGAGAGCGTAAGCCAACGGACAGGGTAAACTCCGGTGATACAGACAGCTACCACAGCTGGGCACAGAATAACCGGTGGATTGTGTTCAGCAGCAGGAGGTACGATGGTCGATATACAAAACTATATATCAGCTACCTGAGCGAAGAGGGAGAGTTTCAGAAACCCTTTTTGATTCCCCAGCGGAATCCCGGTTTTTACCATTCGTTCTTCTACTCCTATAACCGGCCCGAATTGATCACCGGCGCCGTGGATGTGAATCCCCATGCCTGGGTTCAGAAGGCACGTTCAGATTGAGTTTACAATAACTATGAAGATCCGGATATGAAAAGAGTAATGATTGTCCTGTTCCTTTCAGGGGCGTTATCCGTCCTCATGGCCCAGGAAATATGCATCCCGGTTTCGACCGGTAACAGCCTGATGCTCCTGCAGACCGACCGGGATCAGCGCCTGCGGACCATCTATTTTGGAGAACCGCTGAAGGACACCGGGGAGCATGCCCTGGTGGAGGAAGGATTTCAATATATGGACTCCAATGCCGGGATTTATAATGCCGTTTACACTCCGGCCGGGACCTGGAATTTGGCCGAGCCGGCCATCCAGGTGGTTCACGCAGACGGGAACGGCTCCCTGGATCTGAAATATGTGAGCCATCAGCAGGAGCAGGTTGATGCGAATTGCACCCTTACAACCGTGGTGCTTGAGGATGAGGTCTATCCTTTCCGGGTGGCCCTGTTCTATAAGAGCTGGATCAGGGAAAATGTCATTGAGCAATGGGCAGAAATTGAGCATCGGGAGTCCGGACCGGTGCTTATGAAAAAATTTGCCTCGGCAAATCTTTATTTCTCCCGTAAGGATTTCTACCTGACCACCTTCCATAACAGCTGGGCCAAAGAGATGCAGCCATCTGAAACAAAGCTTTCCCGCGGGACCCGGTCGGTCGATTCCAAACTGGGAACCAGGGCCATGCTATTGCAGGCCCCCCATTTTATTCTCTCCTTTGACCAGCCGGCAGCAGAGAATCAGGGAAGCGTTATTCTCGGACATCTGGCCTGGAGTGGGAATTTCAAACTGGAATTTGAACTGGACTCTTACGAGAATCTCCGGTTTATCGGAGGAATCAATCCCTATGCTTCAGAATATGAGCTTTCTGCTGACCAGATTTTTAAAACACCCTCCCTGATCTATGCCATCTCTCACAGTGGAGCAGGAGACGCCAGCCGGGGTCTTCATTCCTGGGCAAGAAAATACCGGGTGCTGGATGGAGAGGGCGGTCGTCTGACGCTGCTGAATAACTGGGAGGCCACGTATTTCAGTTTTGATGAAGAGCGACTTACCGGGCTGTTTAAGGATGCCAGGGAGCTGGGTGTGGATCTCTTTCTGCTGGACGACGGATGGTTTGGAAACAAGTACCCCAGGAACAGCGACAGGGCCGGTCTGGGCGACTGGCAGGAAAATGTTAAGAAATTGCCCCGGGGGATCGGCTATCTGGTAACGGAGGCAGAGAAAGCAGGAGTGAAGTTTGGGATCTGGATAGAGCCCGAGATGGTGAATCCCAAAAGCGAATTGTATGAGAATCACCTGGACTGGGTGATCCGGCAACCCGAAAGGCCTGAAAAGTATTTTCGTACCCAGCTGGTACTGGATTTGTCCAACCCGGAAGTCCGGGACTTTGTTTTCGGAGTGGTGGATGGCCTGTTTACTGAGAATCCAGGCCTGGCTTTTATTAAGTGGGATTGTAATGCGCCCGTATTTAACGCTTATTCGGAATACCTGGAGAGAAACGGGATTCCTCAGTCTCATCTCTATATCGAATATGTGAAGGGATTGTACAGCGTCCTGGAGCGGGTCCGGGAAAAATATCCCGGGGTTCCCATGATGCTTTGTTCAGGTGGCGGGGGCCGTGGAGATTATGAGCTCCTGAAATATTTCACCGAATTCTGGCCCAGCGATAATACGGATCCCCTTGAAAGGGTCTATATGCAGTGGGACTATTCTTACTTTTTTCCGGCTATAGCGACCGATTGTCACGTGACCAACTGGGGGGACCAGCCCCTGAAATTTAAAGTGGATGTGGCCAGTATGGGAAAGCTGGGATTTGATATTGTGGCCGGTGAATTGTCGGCCGATGATCTGCAGTTCTGCAGGGAAGCGGTAAAAAACTATCATTCCTTTAAAGAGGTGGTCTGGCATGGCGACCTCTACCGGCTTGTAAATCCTCATACGGACGATTTATCCTCCATGATATTTGTGAATAAGGAGCAAAGCAGGGCTGTTGTATTTAACTACCTGGTTAATCAGAGATTCATGATAACGGCGAGAGAGGAGCCCATTCAGCTGGAAGGGCTGGATCCCTCCCGGAAATATCGAATCCGGGAGATCAACCTTTTTCCCGGGACACGTTCCAGGTTCAATGGCGACAGGATTTATTCGGGCGACTTCCTGATGAAGGTCGGGGTAAACCCTGGCCTGTCGCTCCGGAGAACAAGCGTGGTCCTGGAGCTCACCGAAGTTGTAGAGTGAGCAGATTCATGGACGGATTTGCTAATCCGTCGCTGTGCCTGTGATTTGTCCCGGATTCACCGGTCCGAACGAGGCCCTGTATTCTGTATCCCAGTACAGTTTATCCTCTTCGAACCTGAAGCTGAAGGTCAGGCTCTGCGGTGTTTCATAGTAAATAAGCTTAAGCACATAGGTATCCCCGGACGTCCAGGCACCACTGGCAGCCACCTTATCGGAAACTACGCGTGGATCGGCCAGTACCCCGGGTTCCGTTTCCAGATATCCCACCCTGAGAAGCGATTCTCCCTGAACGGTGTGGATGGTGATCTCTGTGGCGGGAGCTTCAAAATTGAAAGAGATGGAACGGATGGAACCTTGGTTGGGTTCCAGGCTGTAGATAAGCCCGCTTACTTCTGAAGCCAGGGGAGAGCTTTTTTCGCCCGCGACTGGGGAGATGGACAATTCCTGAAGCTTCTGATTCAGTTGCTTTAATCCATCCTCGTCGGGCGGGAGGATGCCCTCCTGCATGGCAGGCAGAAGCTCTTCCCAGACCACATTCAGGATTCCCTGCAGATCGTCGGAGCCTGAGGTCATCGCAAGCACCGCATCCTGTTCAGGCAAAACGATGCAGTACTGCCCGAATGCCCCGTCGCCCCGGTAGGCATTGTGACGGCACTGCCAGAACTGGTAGCCGTAACCCTGGTCCCAGTCGCTCTCCGGGTTGCTGCCATTGGAAGTCTGGTAGCCGGTGGCCTCTTCGACCCAGGCTTCGGAGACCAGCTGCCTGCCTTCCCAGATGCCCTTCTGCAGGTAAAGCTGACCCAGTTTGGAGATATCTTCGGTGCGAACGCTAAGTCCCCATCCACCCACACTGATCCCCCGGGGACAAGTCTCCCAGGTGGGATTTTCAATACCCAGGGGTTCAAAGAGGCGGGGCGTCAGGTAGTCCAGGGTAGTCATACCGGTCACTTTCCGGATGATGGCCGAGCACATATAGGTGGCCATGCTGTTGTACAGGAAGTGGGTTCCCGGCTTAAAATCGACTTTGTGGGCCAGGAAGGCTTCTACCCAGTTATCGGACTGCATTTGCCGGAAACCGGGCTCCACGGCATGTCCCGTGTTCATCCGGAGCAGATCCCTGATGCGCATGGCTTTCAGATTGGCGGATGCTTCCTCCGGAACCTCCTCCGGGAAGAAGGAAATCACCAGGTCGTCTATGCTTAATAATCCTTCATCCTGGGCCATTCCGATGGCGGTGGAGGTAAAGCTCTTGGAGAGGGACCACAGCAGGTGGGGACTTTCGGGATTATAGGGACCCCACCAGCCGGAGGCCACTACCTGGCCATGCCGGCGAAGCATAAAGCTGTGAATGGCATCTGGCTGAGCTGTTTCCAGGGCCTCCACAAACTGGAGAATGGACCGGGATGAGATCCCCGCTTCTTCGGGAGTTGCGTTAGCTGTTTCGCTGCCTGATTCAGCCTTTTCGGGGCTGTTGCATGCGGTTGATCCCAGCCAGACGGAGAGGATCAGGAAGCATAGTGATTTCTTCATATTTGGTCGTTTATCTGGCCCGGCCGCCAATGCGCATGGGATCGTCTTCGTATCCCAGTTCCTGCCAGTTGAGTCGTTTAGTGTCTTTCCGGGTATGACAATCTGTACATTTTAAAGATTTAGCAGCGGGGGCCACCATATGGTTTACGGGCCAGTACATCTTTGTCAGTACGAAGCCATACTCTCCCGAATATTCCAGCTTACTTGCAGCCATTCCTTTTTCAGCGGCCCCGTTCCAGTCGAAGTCGGACCAGTATCCGCCTTCCCCGTACATTTTCGGAGTGATCAGATAACGGTTTTTTACATCGTAGATTTGCTTACCCCGCATCATTTTGAAAGGGGCTATTTTAGCCGACTTATCATAGATGTTTCCGGAGAGTTTATTTATCTCCACTCCATTTTCCGGATTGATTTTATCTCCCATCAGATAATAATCTGCTTTCCCGTTGTACCATCTGTATTCCGGAATCACGTTCTTCTCCCAGGTGAAATCACCTTTCTTTTTGTCATATACCGGCATGCCGTGTTCATCCGGCTCTACCGTTTTGTCCTCTCCGGCCGTGGACCAGTCCCACCAGATCTTTGTTGGTTCTTCGCGGGCGAAGGCCGGAATATGACAGGTTTCGCAGGCAACCGAGCTGATGTGATCGTTCACCACCTTTTTCCTGTGTGGCTTTTCCGAGTGGCAGTCCAGACAGGAAATATGATTGGTGCCGCTGGCCATGGATCCGTGACTTGCACCCAGGATCATGTGATTCTCTCCGGCGTGGCAATCGGAACAGGAGAAACCAAGCTCCCCCATGTGAAAGTCCAGGGCGGGCGATGGGTTGGACATACTGGCGGTAAGGTCCCCGTGTTTTACACCCGGTCCGCCACCCCCGTTAAAATGACAGGCACTGCAGCTTCTGATGGTGGTTTTTCCAACGCTCTTTGCCACCCTGACCAGGTCAACTTCAGGATCCGGCATGCCCGCTCCGGTGGGTACCTTCTTATAGGTTCCGGTCCGGTCGTGGCAAACCAGGCAATCAATGTTGTTCGGATCTTCAAAATCAAATGTTTCATCTTTCCATCCGAATCCGATATGGCAGCTGGTACAGCGGGGCCAGTTGGAGGGCAGGGAGACGCAGAAGCTGTTGATGAGGTTTTGTTTTCCCAGTTGCATGCTCACTCCTTCTTTATTGATAAAAGTATCTCCCAGCCAGTTCCAGTGCCTGGTTTTCATAATGGCTTTGTCAATGCCATCGTGGCAGAGTAGGCAGGTTTCTGTAACTTCCCGGGGGCTTGCAAAAGGACCTTCAATAAATTCTGCATGATCCTCCTGGGCGAAAAGATTGCTGCCAAAAAACAGCACAATGCATAGTGTTGCCAGGGTTTTCATATCATATATTTTATGGCTTATATAAATGTATGATAATTTAGCGACCCAGCCAGAACTAACTCTATATTATTGATTCGAATCAATTAATTGTCCTTACCCGGATCATAAGTGAATACCTCCTCCAGAGGGGTTTTAAAAATACGGGCAAAGCGAAAGGCCAGTTCCAGAGAAGGGGAGTAGTTCCCCTTCTCGATGGCCACGATGGTCTGCCTGGATACATGAACCAGGTCTGCCAGTTGTTGCTGGGTCATCTCCCCGGCCTCAAAACGCAGTCGCCGGATGTTGTTTTGAATCCTGCTTTTAACCATTTCAGACTCCTTTCCGGTAATAATATATTTGCGAACCATTGTCAATGATCTCTGCGATCAGTCCGCTTGCCACAAAGGCAATGAATATTCCGTAGACCGGCATTCCCAGGGCCAGTGCCATAACAGCGAGTACAAATCCGCCGGTGAAGGCATAGTAGGAATTTCGCATGGCTTTCAGCTTAACCAGTTTGTCCCGTTCATCCTCCTTGGGTACATCCTCCATACGGGTGGCTATGGCATTTAAGATATGGAAGAAAATCTGGATGATGATACGGGCCACCACGGAGACTCCGATAAAGAGGAGAAAGATCAGGCCCCATTTACTGAAGTCTTTTGTTAAATCAAATACCCCCTGCAACTGTCTCTGGTAGACAATCCAGGCGAAGATCGCTGTTATAAGCAATCCGCTGAAAATATTTACGATGTTCTGTTTTTCCTGATAGCTCATGATTTCTCAGATTATGTATAATAAATTTTACTATATGTAAATTAATATTTACACAAAGATAATTAAAACATACAAAATGACAAGTAAACACGACATAAATTTATTGATTTTTTTACAAACTCCATAAGAGTTTGTCCAGAAAGCAATGCGGTCCTCCGGGGTCCTGAATATGTTTTTCTGTAATAAGGAGCTTGTTCTTAAGCCTTTGTCATATCGTCGAATTCCACTGTCTGCCAGGATAACTTTTGCTTATTCAGCATGCTGTCATCTATTTCTTTCTCTTTGAATTTATGCAGTCTGGTAATTTTTGCATACTGCCGGTACGCGGCCGGTATGATGCGCATGGCATCATTGCTGTTGGTGGTTTTAATAATTAGCCAGGCTTTATTTTCGCCCTCCCTACACCCCCATTCGGCACTGCTTACATAATGAGTCCGGGTGGACAAAAAGGAATGTATGGATCTCAGGCAGGAGGACTGGTCCCCGCCATTCATTCATAATTTCTATGAGGAATTTTTCCATGATACACTGTTTTGAACAAACAAATAACGAGCGCATCGGCTGTAAGTAAACGTTTAATTGAATAATTAACACTGTATTTAACAAGGAATATAGTGCCCATACTGGAAGCCAGAGGGGTTTTGCAAAAATAAAAGTCCTCATAAGCAGGGCCATTACCCCTGTTTTCATCACTGTTTTCGGAGTGATTTATTAGAATTAAGAAAATCCGCATTTTAGGCGGTTGATTTTTATATTTTTGGGTGTCCTATTATCTTGTAAGGGCGTCAGTTAGGGAGAAAAAGAGCATAGGCGGGACGGTAAGCGTGCAGGTCCTTCATAGCGTGCAGGTCCTTAATAGCGTGCCGGTTCTTCATAGCGTGCCGGTTCTTCATAGCGTGCCGGTTCTTCATAGCGTGCAGGTCCTTAATAGCGTGCAGGTCCTTAATAGCGTGCCGGTCCTTAATAGCGTGCCGGTCATTAATATTATGAGTACTAACTTGTAGCAAGGACTTTCCGCTTAATGAGGAGCGGGTCCACATTGATCTTCAATCCGA